>JAACEL010000577.1 GCA_011682535.1 Nitrospiraceae bacterium
CATAAACGACTGTACCCAGTAACGCTGCATTTGAAAATGAACTTAAGTCCAGACAGCATAAGGGATTAACTCATATTATCCGCTGGAACTCCAGATTAGAGATCTTTCAGCGCTTTGAGCGCGCCAAATCTGAGAGGGCCGAGCCCCGAGAGTAGTATTTGGGTGGAACGAGATTTCTCCCTGCGGTCGAAATGGCAGCGAAGAGCAGGCCGGGCGGGCTGCCACGGCCCTGAGCCACCGGTTGAGTCCCGCGAAACAGGCTCTCAGCAAATCCGCGGCAGTTGATCGCCGTTGAGCATGTCGACGATACGGGTGCCGCCGAAAGTTTTCATGGTGACAAAGGGCGTGCCGCCGGTGACGGTTCCGATGACCTCAGCGCTGCCGCCGTCCGGATAGGCGCGCATGATGTCGCGGGCGCGCTCGGCGTCCTCGGGGGCCACAAACGCCACCAAGCGGCCTTCGTTCGCCACGTGCAGCGGGTCGAGGCCCAGCAACTCACATGCGCCGGACACGTCCTCTTGCACCGCGATGGCACTCTCTTCGATGGCGATCCCGTAGCCGGTGGTCTTGGCAATTTCATTGAGCGCGCTGGCGAGTCCGCCTCGCGTGAGGTCGCGCAGGCAGTGCACGTTGATGCCCGCGTCGATCAACTGCGCGACGAGGTCCGCCAACGGCGCCGCGTCGCTCTCGATGGCACTCTCGAATTGAAGCCCTTCGCGCACGGCCATGATGGCCATGCCGTGGCGGCCCACATCGCCGCTGACCACGATCGCGTCGCCTTGGCACACATGTTTCGGGGCGATGTCCACGCCGTCGTCGATCACGCCGACACCGGCGGTGTTGATGTAGAGGCCGTCGGCCTTGCCGCGTTCGACTACTTTCGTGTCGCCGGTGACGATGTGGACACGCGCGCGTTCCGCGGCGGACTTCATCGAATGAACGACGCGTTGCAGCGTCTCGATCGGCAGACCTTCTTCAAGGATGAACCCCGCGCTCAAATACCGCGGCGTCGCCCCGCTCATGGCCAAGTCGTTGACGGTGCCGTAGACGGCCAGTTCGCCGATGTCGCCGCCGGGGAAAAACAGCGGGCGCACCACGTATGAATCCGTCGTAAACACGAGGCGCGCGGTTTCGTGCGGCAGCACGGCGCTGTCATGTTCGGCTTCCTGGTCGGGATTGCTCAGCGCCTTGGCGAAAACCTCGTCGATGAGGGTGTGCATAAGGCGTCCGCCCGCGCCGTGGGCCAGCACGATGTTCGGATACTGCTGCAGCGGAATTGGGCAGGTGAAGTCGAGGCCCTGGTCGGATGGCATACGTCTAGTCTCCCGTGCCGGCACGGCCGGCTGCGTAAAGCGGCGCCGGAGCCGCGTTTGGGTTAGCCACCCCGTTTCGGGCGGCGCCGCGCGAAGCCTCGGATTCGATTCTACGTAGCGGTAGCGCTTATCGTTCTTCTTTGCTTCTTTCTTCTTTATGCAAGAGGAAAGAAGAACTCTTCTCCTAGTCGCCCGTGCCGGCGGCGCGGCGATATCGGTAATAGGCGGCGCAGGCGCCTTCGGAGGACACCATCGTTGCGCCCAACGGGTGTTCGGGCGTGCAGCGGCCGCCGAAAGCGGGGCACTCGTGCGGTTTGATGATGCCTTGCAGCACCTGACCGCTCATGCACTCGGTGGACTCCTCGACGGAATAGTCGACGAGACCGAACCGGCGCTCGGCGTCGAAGCTGGCGAAGGCCTCTTTGAGACATAGTCCGCCGTCCGGAATCGCGCCGATCCCGCGCCACTTGCGCGTGGTGATATCAAACACCTCATCCACCATCCGGCGCGCCACCGGGTTGCCCGCATCGCGCGCGGAGCGTTTGTATTCGTTCTGGACCTCGGCGGCGCCGGCCTCCAACTGGAGGATGCTCATGTGGATGCCGCGCAGGATGTCGAGGGGTTCGAAGCCGGTGATGACAATGGGCACGTGGTACTTCGCGGCAAGCGCGGCGTACTCGTCGTCACCCATCACGGTACACACATGGCCGGGCGCGATGAGGGCCTGCACACGGCGGTCGGGCGCACCCAGGATCGCCTCGATAGCCGGTGGAATCCGCACGTGGGCCACGAGCATGGAAAAATTCTCGATCCCCTGTTGGCGCGCCTGGAGCAGGGCGGTCGCGTTGACCGGCGCCGTCGTTTCAAAACCGACCGCGAAGAACACCACTTGGCGTTCCGGGTGCTCACGGGCGAGTTTGAGCGCGTCGAGGGGCGAGTAGACGATGCGCACATCGCCGCCGTTCGCTTTTGCAACCTGCAAGTCGGCCGTGCTGCCCGGCACGCGCACCATGTCGCCGAACGAACACAGGATGACCTCGGGTTGCGCCGCAATGTCGATCGCCTTGTCGATCAACTCGATGGCCGTGACACACACGGGGCAGCCGGGGCCGTGGATCAGGTTGATGGAGTCCGGCAGCAACTGGTCGATGCCGAACCGGACGATGGCATGGGTTTGGCCGCCGCACACTTCCATCAACGACCACGGTTGCGTGACGGCCTCGGCGATGGCCTTGGCGTAGCGGTCGGCGTAGGCGCCGTCGCGGTATTCGTCTACGAATTTCATGGCAGGTCCCGGTTGGCTCGCGCTATTCGGCCATTTCCTCGAGAGCGTCGAAGACCTCTTGGGCCTCCTCTTCATTCAACGTCGACAGGGCCAGACCGGCGTGCACGATCACGTACTCATCCACGTTCACTTCCGGCAACGCGGCCAGACTCACTTCCTTAACCGCACCGCCGAAACTCACCTTAGCCGTTCGATACAGCGGGTCGTCGCCCTGAATCTCCAGAACCTTGCCCGGAATGCCTAAACACATCGTCAATCAATCTCCCGCCGGCACGGCCGGCTGCGTGGAACGATGCCGAAATTGGGTCTGGTGACGTTACCCAGCCTTTGGCGGCATCGTGCCGGAACCGTTGGTCT
>JAACEL010000578.1 GCA_011682535.1 Nitrospiraceae bacterium
ATTTCCTGGCAGAAACTGCCGGGGGCGACGGCCATGATGCCGGGGCAGATGCGCTGCGACAATTGGAAGTCCTTGATCGCCTTCTTCGTCAGTGAACCGTCGCCGGTCAGAACCAGATGGGAGTGGCTGGCGATGAGCGCGTCGCCCAGATAGGCGCCCTTTTCGCGCGAGGGACAGTCGAGGAAACCGCCTTGGGAACCGTAGCGGACGCCGTTCTTGCACATCTCCCAGATGCGCGGCAGCAGCTCGTCCGAGGCGGAGAGGCGGCTGGCGCGAGGGTCGAACGGGTGATGGCGCACGTCGACCCAGACTTCGGGTTTCGATGGACAATCGCGCAACTCGATGTAGCGGAACGCGCGGTAGTCGTAGAACTCGATGAGATCGTCGCCACCGGTCAGCGTTATGAACTCGCGGTAATGGCAGTTAGCCCGCATCTTGTCGCGCACGGTGTCGGGGGCGTCCAGTTCCTCGCCATGCCGCACCTCGAGCTTGTGTCCCGCCTTGCCCTTCACCCGTATGCGAGTGTGACCGACGATTTCGGTTCCGAAATCGTAGAAGTAATTACCATCGCCCTTGTCTTTGGTGACGACGGGATCGAAGCGCAGGTGTTGGAGGGGCGGGGTGAGTTGCTGGACGAAGGTGTGGTCCTGCCACCCCGTGAGTGGCGTCCGCCAACTCGAATCGTCGAAGCCGCACGTCTGCCAACCCGCCGGAATCTTGCGGAGGTCAATGTCTTCGGCGAACTGCGTGTCGTAGCCGATGGTACGGCCGGTTCGGAAGGCTTTCAGGGTGTGCAGCCGCCAGCGTTCGTCCGTCACGAACCGTTCGGTGGCCCCGTCGGGATAGGTCACGTCGATCGCCAGGACAAACCCCGAGCGGTTGTCGGCACTGTTCCATACCCGGTTGTAGAGTCCCTGGTAGTAGACGTGGGCGGCAAGGCAGTTGGCGCCTTTCTTGAGAAACGGCAGTAGGTCGAGTGTGTAATACGGGTGCGCATACGGATACCCCGCTTCAGGGCCCTGCACGACGAACGCGCCGTTGACGTAGAATTTGTAGTAATCGTCTCCGGTGATGCTCATCACGGCCGACACCGGTTCATCGGAGAGGGTGATTTCGTTACGGAACAGCGTGTGGACGTTCTTCGGGCCAGAGAGTTCCGGCTTGGGGGCCTTCTCCTTGTGAGCCGTTTCGATGACGTCCACACCGGTGAACGCAGGATCGCGAATCCACTGCGCGCCCGGGAACACCTCACCCAGCGCCATCGGCGACAACAACAGTAGCCCACACAGCACAACCCAATACGACACGCTTACCTCCGCCTTACGCACGCGCCCCATGCTCATGTCCATGCCCTTCCTGCGGCAGGGCGACCTCGAAACCCAGATAGCGTTCGAACGCCTCACGAACCGGGTCGCCCACCCATCCAGGCGTCACACTCACATGGTGGCGGTAGCCATTTCGTCCCACGTGGAGCAACACATCCTGCAATCGCGGGATATGGGCCACGCCCGCGCATCCAAAGAAGTCGTCGGGCACGGGTTCTTCCACGAACGCGCCGAGGCCGAGGTAAAACCTCAGCTTGCCCGCATCCGTGAGCATGCTGGCGAACGTGAAGTCGTCCGGAGCGATCCGGCCCACGTTACAGCCATACCCGCACCCCTCGCCCACGGCGTTCGCCAGAATCGCGTGGTCGCTGATCGTGCCCTTGCAGGTCATCATGCTCGGTGGCACGGGACCGCAGTGGAACAGGATGCACTTGTCGTCGTCATCGCCGTAGTTGTTGTTCCAATCGAGGCAGGTTGAAGGTCCGTCGGAAGCGCGCGACAGGGCGTGCATGGCGACCGCGTTGGCGACGTCGACCTCGCAGGCGGCCGCGATCCCGCGGTCGTTCAATTCACCCAGCAAGACGCACGGCGATATGCCCAGTTGCTCCTGCAACTCGAGCCAACACCGCAACGCGATGGCGTCCATCTTGTATTCGTCGATGATGTCGTCGAGTACCACCCCCAGCTTGACGATCGAGTCGACTGCCCCCTTCGGGGTGTGCTGCCAGTCGGCGCATTTCTCCAGCGCGTCCAGTTTAGCCTTATAGGATGCATCCCCCGGGCGCACTTCCTTCATTTGCGCGAGGACACTCGACAGATCGAGGGTTTCCACCGTGATACTCGCATGCTGGAGGGCGACTTCGTCGACGCGCACCGTTTTGAACGCCGTCGTGCGCGCACCAATCGCGCCGACTACCATCCCCGACACGCCATTCACAACCCGGCACGCGCGGTCGAACAGGTCGACGTTCGCCTGGAACTCCATGGTGGACGGATGGACGACGTGGGGCTTGAGGGCGGTGAACCGAACGTCATACTGGCAGAACACATCCATGACGGAGAACTTGCCGCAGAAGGCGTCGCGCCTCAACTCCGGCCGCATCTCGTCGAGGTTGTCAGGGTACGCCTGGATCAGGATCGGTACGCCCGCGTCTTTCAAGGCCGCCACGGCGCCGGTTTCATCGCCGAAGTTGGGAAGCGAGAGGATGACGCCGCCGTACTCGCCGCGGTGCTCGCGCAAGAATGCCGCGAACTTCTCCCCCTCTTCCGGCGTCTCAATGGCGCCATGGCGGGTCGCGTCCGCCGGCATGACCAGCGTGTCGTGCCCCCAGCGCTTGAGCAGCGCGGGCAGTTCTTCGCGCGCCTGGGCCATCAACGAACCGGGGAAAAAGCCTCGATTGCCGAAACACAATGCGAACGTCGTCTTCTGGTCAGCCATTGGAACACTCCCTCCCATCCTAGTGTCGCGTCATGCTTGAGATGCCGCCTATCTGCCTGTTGCGGCATCGCCTGACGGCGTCACAAAACCTCGACATAGTGCCGCTATGCCAGCGGCCTTGCTCCTTATCAGGCTCGTCCTCACTGACGGTATCTATGCGACACCTCAAGCATGACGCGACACTAGAGCAGT
>JAACEL010000579.1 GCA_011682535.1 Nitrospiraceae bacterium
CATCGTGCCGAGGTCTGTCTTGGGGGCTCTGCCCCCAAACCCCCGAGGTTTGTCGCTTTCGGGCCAGAACAGGCGGGGGGAGCGGGAGCCGCCATGAGGGCGGGCTCCCGCATCTGTCCCGGCATCGGGCCGAACGCTCGGGGTGCTCCTCAGCAGAGCCCTATCCTCTCGGCCGATGCCCCCAATGGTGCCCGCATGATTGCACCTGTCAACCTCGAAAACGCTCAACATGGATTCCCGCCTTCCAACGCCCGATCGATCGCCAGGTATTCGTTGACCAACGCGACGCCGCAATTGAGCGCGAAGGCTGTCTTCTCCGGTGACATCCCTTCGCCTCGGCAATGCCGCACCCGATCAAACTGACCCAGGTAGCGGTACACCGCCTCCAGGCTGTGATACGTCTCGCGGGCCACAACGTCGCACGACTTGCCCTCGGCATAACGCTTCCAGCAGATGATGCGCTTGTGCGTCAGGCCCGTGCCCACCTCGTGTAACGTCGCCCGACGTGGCACGAGACGACCCGTCTGTGTTTCGTGCTCGACCAGTACCCCCGAAATCGTCGAGTCATGGGAACCCGGGAGTTCCGACAGGTCGCTGTTCGACAACAACGCACCCTGTTGATGAGCTTGTTCCCACAGCCGTACTGCTTTGATCCGCAAACGTTCCCGAGACGACTTGCGATCCAAACGCGCGTGGATGTCTTCGGGCGTGCTCAAGTCCAACGCAACCGGCACCAACTTCGTATCGGCTGTTCGTTGACGTCGGCGTGGCGGATCATTCGTGGCAATCCCCAGCCACAACGCCTGGCCATGTCGCAGGTGTTCGGTGGGACGCACATGGGCATCGACCACGTCCAGGATCATCCGAGCACAGAGCTCGCGTATACGCGGACCGCCGATCCGCGGGAATTGCTCGCCGATCACGTGCGACACCGCGTTTTGCAGGGTTTTCTGCAACAAGGGGCCGTAATGCTTGCGAACATAGTCGGGCTTTCGGCTCATTGGGATATCTCCTTCGCCCCTTTTTTTGGCGCGCCAGCCTGCCCAATCTTCAAGAGTTCCTCCAAGTGATAGCCCAGGTTCTTGTCCTGACGACATTCCTTCAGCAGCTTCAGATAATGTTGAATCAGACCCTTGCCACGCCGCAGCAGGAAGGCGATTTGTCCGGCTTGCATGTTCTCCTTGGCCAGTTGAGCACAGCGCGTGAAGGTCGAAACGTAATTGGCCACGGCCATCGGCGAGTGGTGCATGATCTGACAGATCTGCGAGGTGGTCTTGCCCTCCAGCGCCAGTCGCACAATCTGCGTACGATGCGTCAGCACCGGCCCGATGTCGTGCACCATGCTGCGGAGCGGGATTAGAGTCTTCGGATTCGCCGTCCGTAACGATTCCAGATCCCGTGAGATCGTCCGCGGACTGACAAAGAAGACGCGGTAAGCCAGATCCTCTCGCGTCAGCAACGCCCCTTGGCTGAAAGCCTCCTGGCATAGGTCGGGGATCCGTGAGCATCTAAACGCGGCCGCTTTCTTTTCCTGCAAACACCGATCATCGGTCGCGCCGCGATGGACGGTCAGACGGATGGTTCGCTTCTCGCACTCAGCCGCCGGCTTGCCCGCCGGCTCCTCGGCATCGACGGCGACCAAGGTGACTTGCCCCGGCAAGGCTCCGGAATCGGAAGTCCCCAGCGCCTCCCCATACACTTCATGCACGACTTGGAGCACCGCTTCCGCCTCGAAAGGCGAGCAGTTGAGGCCCTCGCGAATCGTGGTCTTGAACTGCGAATCGAGTGTCTTACAGTCCAGACGGCTTAGCTCTTCCCGCTTGGCATTCCGCACGGCCATCGTCCACCTCCTTGAAACTGACCCGCCTCCAGCGTCCGGCAGAGGAGTGACAATTGTCAAGAAGGTAGGGGCGGACTAACGCTATTCCGCCCTATTTGTCCTTTCCGACGTACCTGCTACTCGGTAGATGAAGAGTGGCGGGTGGGCGGTTTTGTCGGACCCAGCCCACCCGCGAAGTCGGCGGACACAGGCCCATGACCACTCCGCCCAGCCGTTCGACGGCCTTGAAGGGACGGTCTCGGCCTGTGCCGTCGGTTGTAGCCAAACGGACCATAGCCGGTAGCCCTGCGAGGGCCGAAATAGGGGTTCCGCTGCTTCAACCATCCGACGACTTCATTCTACCACGGTCCGCCACGGAGGACATCTCATGATCTTTGCCGCAATCGACTGGGCGGAACAGAGCCACACGCTGCTAGTCATGGACGCCGAGGGGACCACGCTGGCCAAGGCCTGCCTCGAACACGGCCACAACGGATTGAGTGAACTGGACATCACCTTGACCGAGCACATCCAAAGCCCTCAAGAGGTCGCCATAGCCATCGAGCTCAATGAAGGGCTGCTCCTCGACTGGCTGCTCGACAAGGGCTACCGGGTCTACGGCATCAATCCGAAATCGGCCCAACGGGCTCGGGAGCGCTACACGCCTGCCAGCCTGAAGGACGATGAGCGTGATGCCTGGACCCTGGCCGAGTTCCTGCGCACCTCTCACCAACACCTGCGCCCCATGCGCCCCGAGAGTGACCAAACCATGTCCCTGAGGGCCGGGGTCCGCCTGCGAGAAGACCTTGTGCAAGAACGCACGGTGCAACTCCAGCGGCTCCGCAGCCATCTGGTCATGTGGAATCCGCACCTTCTGCGGGCCGTCAAGAACCTGAACGCCCAATGGACGCTGGCCTTGCTGGAGCAATATCCCACGGCCGACAACTTCGCCCGGCTCACCTGGAGCAAGATCGAGGCTTTTGCCCGCAAACGACGCATGCGCTCGATCACGCAGGATCGGGCCCTGACCCAGGCCACCTTCCACTCGCCCAGCCGCCAACCGGCCCGCAACCAGGCCCACGCGGTTTAAGTCCGCCACCGCGTAAGCGCGATCCGCCATCT
>JAACEL010000177.1 GCA_011682535.1 Nitrospiraceae bacterium
CCTAGTCGTCTGAACCCAACAACGGTTTCGGCAAACGCGTGGCCGAAGAGCAACCTAATTGAACCTACCCATAGCCAGTCTACCCCATACTATGCCGAAATGCAAAGCCTTTTCGCTTCATGAGTGGGTGGTTTTACACGGTGCCTCAGAAGCCCCTCGCAGCATCTAAGTACCTGTTGAAACAGTAGCTTAGAGTTGTTCGCACAATGCAGAACAGCGGGGTCTGCGTCGAGAACCGCAGACCCCGCTACCAGTCGTTCTTGAGCCCTGCCGCTGGGCCTTTGCCCTAGCGTTTTCTACGCCGGACTACCGCCGCACCCGCGATTGCCGATGCCAGCGCCAGTGCGCACACGCCCGCGATTCCGGCCACCGGAACGTTCTCCGCCACCACCACCTGCACCGAATCCGTCGTGTAGTCCTTGAAGTTGTTGCAGCCGAAGGAAGTCCCTGTGAACTTGGATCGTAGGCAAAGACCACGCGCCACTCTCTGGGCGTCCGCCGTGGCCGGACCCCTAGAGCGCGGAAGGTGCGTCTTGGGGCAGGTCCGCCGCATCGGTGCGCGCAGGCGGCTCCTGGAAGGCCAGGTAGACGACGACCGTGATCGCAATGAACGTGAACGTCATCCGCACGAGCATGACCGACTCCAACACGCCGATGAGCACACAGAACACCAGCACGGATCCCAAGAACGCATAGGTGGCGTCGCCCGTTGCCCGGTGGTAGACAAGCGACCGCCTGATCCCCAGCAGCATGACCAGCACAAACGCCACGAGCCCCACCGGGCCCAACTGTAGCATCACATCCACGTAGATGTTGTGTCCGTCCGGAATGACCCAGTCGTGTTTCTCGCTAAGCAGGCGCAGGCGATCCGCATCCCAGAAACTGTCGTATCCGTAGCCTAGTAAAGGGCGCTCAGCGGCGTATTCGATGCAGTCGCGCCACAGCGGCGTCCTACCGGTGAGCGTTTTCAGCGAACTCGTGGCGCTTTCCTCGCGCCCAAGATCGACCCCCGTGCGTAGCACCGGGAACACGACATCCCCCAGCAAGAACACCGCGCCGATGGCCGTCACGGCCGCGGATAGCAGCAGAAGTTTCGCGGCGCCCGATCGCACCAAGCCCCAATAGATCAACGGCGCTCCTACTACCGCCACCATCCCGGAGCGCGACTTCGTCAAGAACAGGAACGCCGCCGCCACCAGCGCGATGACTATGAGCGGCACACGCCAGCGGCGCTCCGTCTGTATCAGGGTGAGCGCCGCCAACAACAGCAGGCCGCAGTCGGTCGCCTGGTTATTTGGATGATGCGTGCCGCTAAACCGATAGCCGCCCGACCACGGGGTGAACGTTCTCAGCGCCACCTCCGTACCGATACCCACCAGAAGATAAGCGCTTGTCATCAACAGCACGAACCAGACAAAATGCCTGAGCGTCGCCCGCTCCGACACCATTACCGCGCCCAAGATCAGCATCGTCAGGGACACCAGCCGGCGGAACGCCAGTCCCGGCTGCTCCGACCACAGCAGGCTCAGGTAGGCCCATCCCAGCAGGAACACAACCAGCCCGGCCATGAACCCCCGGATTCGCACCGGGCGCCGACCGGCCGCCAGCAGGCTGAGCGCCCCCAGCATGCCCAGCGCCAACCCGGAAACCTGGCGTATCAAACGGCCGCCGGCGATGGCCACCGTAGTCGTGGTGGGATCCTGTTCCTGCGTGAACTCCTGGAATCGAAGCGCGAACCGGAATTCATGCCCTATCAAGAACAGCGCCACCACCGCCACGAGAAAAATAAACCACGGAAACCGTTGCGGGCGCGTGGCGTGCGCCGATAGCCGATCGTCCCATTGCGCTGTCGTGTTCACGATGCGTTCCCCTGAGCCAGTCGCACGCGAATCTCCTGCCGGTAGACCACGTACTTGTAGAGGGACGAGGCCGAACAGGCGGCAAACAAGCCGCATGCGACCCCGAACGCCCCGTACGCTTTCACCAACCATATCCCAACCGTCGCCGTGACCGCAAGAGCGACCACCAGACTGCGGAAGTGCTGGTCCGACCGTTCGAACGCGTTGAGCGCCGAATTCGTCGGCATCGTCAGCGCCACCGGAAACTGCCCCAGCGCCAACAGCGCCACCACCGCGCCATTCCCCGCGTATTCCTTCGAATACACCAGCGCCACCAGCCACCCCCCCAGCACCATCATCGTCAGGCAGAACGAACCCATCGTCACTGCGAAGAACATCGTCGCCTTCCGCGTCACCCGCTGCAATCCCGCCACCCCACCCTCAGCCAGTGCGTGCGCTATCTTCGGTCCCAGGAAATTGTTCATCCCCAGCATGAAGGGGTTGGCCAGAACCAGCGCCAGCATGCAGGCCCCCAACACTCCATTCGCTTCCTTGCCATGGAAATAGACCAGCAACCACGGATACATATGATTGCTGCCCAGAAACACGACGTTGCACGCCACCAGCCACTTGCTGAACCGCCAGTTCCGCCGGAAGTCGGACACCGCCGCGCCCAAACGCAACACCAGCCCCCTGCGCATCGTCCAAAGCCACGCCAGCGACGCTACGCCGCACCCCGCGCCCAGCAGTGCGAACGCGCGGTTGGCCAGCAGAAGCCCCGATCGGGCCAACAGCAGCAGACCGCCCACCTGCACCACCGCCACGAACGTGTCTAACGCCAGCGCGGCCGGCGCCCGCATGCTCGCGAAGCATACCTGCCGCGCGTACTCGCGCAACAGAATGAACGACACCAGGCACGCCAGCGTCCACACCATTGGCGTCAAATCCGCCAAGTCACCCTTCGCGAACGGCAACAGCAGTCCCGCCGCCACCAGCCCCAGCACCGCCAGCGCCCCGTACGTCACCTGGTGGATCAGCGTGCTGCCCGTATACTGCGCGCGGTCGCGTCCTTGCAAGCGGGGACTGTAGATGATATAGGGTGAAGAGATCAGCGCGATCTGCATGTTGGTCACGAAAAGTACGATGCTGAAGCCCAGCGTATACAGCCCCAGTTCACCCTTCGAGCAGGCCCGGCCCACGATCACACTCGACGCGAAATTCGTGACGCTCACCACCCCCTGGTCGGCAATCGTCATGAACGCCTTCAGAATCGTCTCGTTCGACCGCAGGTTCGACACGAGCGCCCGCATCCGCCCTGCAATGCCGCCCACGCTCGTCATAGGCCCGGGCCGATCACGCCTGTCGCTCCTCATACTGCTTGCGCAGCTTGTCGCTCAACGGCGTCATGGTCTTGGGATCGTAGTTCGGATCCGGCTCCTTGCGCCATTTCACGATTCGCGCCGGATTGCCCGCCACAACACACCATGGAGGGACGTCTTTCGAGATCACCGAATGAGCGCCCACGATCACATGCGAGCCAATCGTTACCCCCGCCAAGATTGCGCATCGGGCTAGCAGGAGTACGTCGTCACGGACGACCACCGGTGCAATCGACCGGTTGCCGTCCGCCAGGATCTTACGGTCCGTATTGGAGAACTCGCGGTTCAGGCTCGTAATGAACACGTCGTACGCCATCGCGACGTCATTGCCAAGGGTAATGTCGCCCACCAGGTAGCAGTTCGTGCCCAGATCCGAGTTGTCGCCCAGGGAGATCATGCTGCCGTTTCCGAAGTGGGCATAGTGCTGGATCTGCACCGGGTAGCCGCACTTGCGGAATAACGGACGACACCAGTAATAGCGCATGCCGTCGAAGATGAACCCGCCCGGGATGTTGCTATTCGGCAGCCATCGCAGGAACAGGAAATACACCAGTGTGCGCAGGTTCCGGGAGAACTTATTCATGAATACCTTCCATCCCAGGGCCGCACGTTGCCCTCAGCCATCCGTGCCGCGCTCTTCATCCCACTTACGCTGCATCTTCTCACTCAGCGGCGTCATCGTCTTCGGATCGTAATTGGGATCCGGCTCCGTGCGCCAATTCACGATCCGGGCGGGATTGCCCGCGACCACGGCGCCCGAAGGCACGTCTTTGGACACCACGGCGCCACCGCCGATCAGCGTGTGAGAATGCACCCTCACACCGGCAAGTATCATCGCCCGCGCCAGGATAACCACATCGTCCTCGATCACCACCAGGCCATCGGGCCCCGCGCCGGCCTCGGCGAGCGGAACGTCCGTCCGCCGAAGCTCACGCGTCATCGACGAGATGAAAACGTCGAACGCTATGCCCACGTGGTTCCCGATCTCCACATTCCCCACGACCCGGCAGTTGGGGCCCAAGTCCGACGAATTCCCGATCGAGAGCTGGTCTCCCTGACCGAAATCCGCCCCTTTACGGATGTTCACAAGCTTGCCGCACCGCTTGAATAACGGCGCACATACCAGGTACCGCGCCTTGTCGCACAGCTTGCCCAACGGAACGTTGTTCTTGGGCAAGTGGCGCAGGAAGCCATAGTACAGTCCCAAGCGCAAGTAACGTTCGAGTTTCGTCATGTTGTCTTCCCTAGGTTGGGTTCTCGGTGTTTCCGTGGCCTGATCCAGATCCCAATTCTTCTCCGCAAACAGCCAACGCGCCGGAAAAATCCGCACGCATCTAGAAAAAGGGTGGCGAGGGCGTTCGGATATCGAGGTCCACGGCGCCGGGCGCTACCGCGCCCGCGAGTGGAGCGCCCTAGACTACAGCTTACGATAGATGAACCCAGGAATGTACTGGCGGCGCTTGTTCAGGATCGTGCCCAGCACCGTGCCGCCCTGGGCTTGAATCTGCTCGATCCCGTTCCGGGCCACCTGCCAGCGCGTCTTGCCCGCCTCCACCACCACCACCACGCCGTCCGTCGCGGGCGACAACAGCGCCGCATCCGACGACGCCGCAAGCGGCGGCGTGTCGACCAGGATAAGGTCGAATCGCTCGCGCAACGAATCAATCACCCCGCTCAACCCCGAAGAGGCCAGGATTGACGGCAACGAACCTTCCGAGACGCTCATGTTGCCCACCCAGAGCCCCGCGTCCGGCGACGCCGCGATCACGTCGTCCACCGAAGCGCCGCCTTCCAGCACATCCTCCCAGCCTTCCGAGCCGGCGCCCGCGAGAATACTGTTCGGATAAGGAGACGGATACGCCGCCAGCAGCAACACCTTCTTCAGCAAGCGTCCTGTCGCCAGGCGCGCGAACTCGCACACCAGATTGGAACTATCCGAGCCCGCATGCACCCCAACGAAGGCCACCACCCGGCCGCCGGGCGCGTCCGACGACGACTCGACCCGTTGATACAGGGCCAGCAACTTCTCCTCGAGCGGCCTCGGCAGTGCCGACCGCGTCGCACGCGGCGCCGCGTCCTGCGTCATCTCGCCCCGTTCCCTGTCGGCGTTCTCAAGAGCTTCATAGATCTTCGTCATGAGCTGTCCCTGTTCCCGGCAGCATCTTCCGCCGGCCTGTATGTACGAATATCTGGAAAGACAATCGTGTCGCCCGCCAACACCAGATCCGCGTTGCCGACCCGCGGGTTGCTGGCTCTCACCCACTCGATCAAAGCCGTATCGCAACGGCCATACACTTCCATCACCAACCGGCTCAGGTTCTCGCCTCGTTTCACCACGCGCCGCGTCGGACCCGCCGCCAACACGGGGCGCGCCGCCTCGGCAAGCGCGGGCGTCCCATTCTCCACGCCACCGTCCATGACAGGCGGCACGGCTGCGGCAACGTCAGGCGCCGCGTCATTCTCCATGGGCGCCACCGGCATGGCCATTTCCGCCGCGAGCGCCGCCTCCGGCCGGGCCACCGGCTTGGGAGACGCCGCCGGTTCCGTCAAGTCCGGCGGAAGCGGCGCTGCTGCCGTCGGCCGTTCCAGACCGGCATCAATCTTCATCATCGCGTCCAGCGCAACCTGCGTGTGGACTACCGCCCTTTCCGGCGCCGGTTCAGGCGCGGGCCGCGGCTCAGGCGCCGGCATGACGACGGTCTCGGCATGCGCTACGGGCATCGCCGCGGACGTGTCAGACGGCCGCTCGTCGCCACCGCGTCCCACCGATGCCAGCACCAGCGCGCCTACGAGCAACAGCGCCGCCGTGGCCGACGCGCCCAGCCACCGGCCATAGCGCCGCCATTTGCCGCCGCGTATTTCGGCGACCACGTCCCTCACGATCTTCGCGGTCACCGGCCGCTGCTGATAGCCGAAACCCGTAACGAGGGCGTTGTCGCATAGGATATTGATTTGTCGCGGATTGCCCTTGCCGTGCCGCACGACGGCGCGGAACGCTGCCGCGTCGAACAAGCGCTCCGTGCTGCCCATTGCCTGCGTTACACGGTGACGGATGTAGGCCTTCGTCTCCGTCTTCGTCAGCGCACGAATCCGCGCGCTCATCGCCACCCGCTGCTTCAACTGCCGCAACGAGTACAGGTTCAGCTTCTCCTCCAATTCCGGCTGCCCCACCAGCACGATCTGAAGCAGCTTATCCTTCGCCGTCTCGATGTTCGTCAGCATGCGCAGCTTTTCCAGCGTCTCCACCGGCATATTCTGCGCCTCATCGATGATCACCACGACGTTCCGGTTCGCCTGATACTCCTGGATGAGCGCCCAGTGAAACCACTGAAGCATCCACGCTTCCGAACGCCCCTCCGAATCCATCCCCATTTCGTGAAGCAGCATGCACAGTAACTCACGAAACGTCAGGTCGGGGTTGAACAGGTAGATCGGGCGTACTTCGTCCCGGTCGAGCTTCTTCAGATACGAACGCAGAATCGTCGTCTTCCCCGTGCCCACTTCGCCCGTCAGCGTCACAAACCCCTTGCGCTGCTTCACGCCATATACCACCGCGGCGTAGGCTTCTTTGTGACTCGGACTCAGATACAGGAATTCCGGGTCCGGGGTGATATGAAACGGCTCCTTGCGCAGCCCGTAGAACGCTAGGTACATGCCTTGTATTCCTTCTCGGAAACCACGGCAAGAACCGGCACGCCCAAGCACCGTTCAGCCTTCTCTTTCGTGTTGAGAGAGTCGTCGAGGTATTCCATCAAGAAGGCGACGGTCAGACCGCCAAACAAGCCAATCACGAGTCCAAGGCCTAGGTTCAGCAAACGCCGCGGACGCACCGGCGCCCGCGGAAGCGTCGCCGACTGCACCACGCTCACGTTCGAGACTTTGTCCACATCCAGCGCCGCCGAGATCTTCGCACGCTGCAGATTCTCGCGGTACCTGCGATACTCCTGCTCCGCTAGTTCCGCGTCCCGCGTCAGATTGTTCAACTCCGCAAGCAGCGAGATCTGCCGTTTCTGCTCGGCCAGTTCCGCCGCCAACACATCCCACTGCGCCTGGCTTGCGGCCAACTGCGCGCGTTCGGTCTGCAACGCCAACTCCAGTTCCTGGAAATTCGTGTTGACACCCGTCGTGACTTCGGTGTGCGTCTCGTCTTCCTGGGCCAGCTCCGCCTCGACCGCCGCGACCTGCTTGCGCAACTCGATCAGCGGCCGGTGGGTCGCCGGATAGCGCGACGACAGATCCAACTCCGCCGTCCGAAGGTCGGCCAGCCGATCCTTCAGTGCGTCCGCCGCGAAGTTCGGGCGCCCCGTCGTGCGGCTAATCTCACGTACGTTGGACTGCGCCGCCAAGCCTTTTTCCAACTCCGCCACCCGCGCCTCCGAGGCACGCCTCTCCGACAGCGTGTTAGCCAACATGTTCTCCAGGTTGCTGATATGGCCCAACAGTTTCTCACTCTCACCCGCCAGCGTAACCACGCCATTCTCGCGGCGGTACGCGTCCAGCCGCTGCTCCTTCTCCGCCAGTTCAGCGCGCAGCTTGGCCGCCTGAGTCTCGAAAAACTTCGGCGACGCCTGACTGGCGAACACCTCGATATGCCGCTCCAGATACAATCCCAACAGCGTGTCCAGCGCGTCCCGCGCCAACGCCGCGTGGCCCTGCTCCAACGTCACCGTCAGCACACTCGACTGCTTCTCGACCTCCACGTCCACCCCCTTCACCAGACGCCTCACCACCTTCTCCCGCTCCGTCAACTCCGGACGCAGGCCGCTCTTCACCGCCAAGCCCTCCGCCAAGTCCTTCACCGCACCCACGACCGACCCGGCGCTCGACACCAGACCCGAATGCCACGTTGCGGGCTTGTCGCTGGGCGGGTCCGTAAACGCCTCCAGCCCCATCGCGTCCACCATCCCCTCCAGCAGCGATTCACTCGTCAAAATCGCAATTTCCGATTTCACCTCGCCATCGCGCGACGTAAGCACCGGCATCGGTGGACCCGAGACCGAAGGATCCACCGCCATGTTCTCGCGTCCCAGCCGTACCAGCAGCTTGGCCTCGGAGCGGAAGATCTCCGGCGCCAGATAGCTGTAGGCCATCACTCCCAGCACCACGGCCAGGAACACCAGCGCGATCTTCCACTTGTGACGGAAAACCACATACACCACGTCGCGTACGGAGGTCTGCATCAAGTCGCCGCTAATAAACATAGCCTCTCTCAACCTCTCACCTTTAGTAATGCGCCAGCCAAACCCCTAGGGAAGCACCAACTGAACCGGGGACGTCCTGCCGCCCGTATCCACGGGATTCACATCATCCAACTGCGAGTAGCTGAAAGTCGCATACACACTACGCGGAATAATCTGGTTGATGTACTTCTCCACGAATTGGTCCACCCGGTCGATGTTTGTCCGAGGCACATACACCACGTCGAACGGTTCCAGGTAGAACGGCTCGCTAGCCGGTTCCTTCAGTGCCGCACGAAGGTTCAGCGACCGCGCGTACTGCTTATCGTCACGCCGCCGGATCACGACCACCGTCGACAGCTTGGCCGATTCCTTCTTGAAGCCGCCCGATTGCATGATGGCTTCCAACACCGTCAGCCGGCCCTGCATCACCACCAGCCCCGGTCTCTGCACTTCGCCGCCCACGTACACCCGCTGGCCCGCCAGCGACTGCACCACCACCGTAATCTCAGGATCAATCAGCTTATCCGCATACTGCGAAAGGAGTTCGGCGCGAAGCTCCTCCGGCGTTTGCCCACCCGCGACCACCTCGCCCACCAACTGCAGCGCGATCTTGCCGTCCGGCCGAATCGACTGCTCCGTGTCCAACTCCGGCCAATAGGCGAACCGCACCTGCAACGAATCCCCCGGCTGTAGCACCACCTTCACCTCCTCGGCTTCGGGGAATTCCGCAGTTTCAGGGGGCGTAACCGTCGCGCACCCCGCCGACACCACCATCACCGCGACCATCGCCAAGAACGTCCGTCGCCGGACCCAACGACATACCTGTTTCATACCGCGCCCTTTCCTCCCCAACCAGATCCTCCCCGGAAACTGGTCGTGACAGTGGCGAATTCTCCTGATATCCGGACACGCTCCTCCCATGAAGATG
>JAACEL010000580.1 GCA_011682535.1 Nitrospiraceae bacterium
GTCATCTCGACCGCCCACTTGTCATCTCGACCGCCCACTTGTCATCTCGACCGCAGGGAGAGATCTCGCCCCACCCCCCGCCAAGTCTTTCCACAGGATCAGTACGTAGACGAAATACCGGTATTTTACGTGGAGAGATTTCTCCCTTCGCTCGAAATGACACATTGTGCCCAAGTTTTACGTCCAACCCAGGCCCTTTCGCGGGAATGACGGCATAGCCGGCGGGAAAAGCAAGACTCTTGCGGAATGTGGGATTATCCTCCGGCAAGCAGCTCTTGGCTATTCCACACTCCGCATTCCGCAATCGGGCGACCCGTGGGCGCGTTTCGCATGCCCAACGTCTCCAATCGGCGTCACGCCCCATTCTTACGTGGACGTCACCGACAAAAACCGAACGGACGGCTGGATGTGGAGTGCGGCAGCTTGCTGCCGCCTTTTCGGAGGGGAGCTTGCTCTCCGGCATCAGCGCCTGTAACACAATGCCACAGCATACCTTCAGAGGCCGGAAGCAAGCTTCCTAGCCAAAGCGCAAGCAAGCTTGCGCACTCCAAAAAAATCCCTCAGGATCCTCAACGCAGACTTTTGGCGGGGTAATCTACGTGCGGATTTGGGACCAATCGCGTCACTTGCAGAATGTGAGGTTGGCCTCCGAATTGGCTTGGACGGGCGACACCCAACCGGGCCGCGCCACGGCGTACTTGGCTATTCGGCGCCGCAGGGCGCTATAGCTGAGACCCAGCAGCTTGGCCGCCTGACGCTGGTTCCAGCCGGTCCGTGCCAGCGTGTCCGTAATAGCCTGTGCCTCGCTGTGCTCCAGTACATTGAGGCCATCGTGCGAAGCGGCCGGGATCGTGGCAGCGGACGCTTCCTCGTCGATGATGGTCACGCTGCCTGTCAACACATACCGCGCCATCACACTTGCCAGCTCGCGCACGTTGCCCGGCCAGGAATAAGACAGCAGGCGCGCCCGTGCCCCGGTAGACAGCGGCTGGGGGGCGCGCTCATACTCGCGCGCGTACTTGGTACAGAAGTGCTCCGCCAGCAGCGGTATGTCTCCGGTACGCTCGCGCAACGATGGCATGAAGATCACGAAATGCTGGAGACGGTACAGTAGATCGGTGCGGAACGCGCCTGCGTTGACTTCCTGCTCCAAGGGCGCGTTGGTGGCGGCGACGATGCGCATGTCCACCTCCACCTTTTCCGTGCCGCCCACCCGGAAAAACGACTTCGACTCGATGACCTCAAGCAGTTTGGCCTGAAGCGTCGGCAACATCGTTCCGACCTCGTCGAGGAATATCGTGCCGAGCGACGCGAGTTCGAAGCGCCCCGGACGCGGCCGCTCGGCGCCTGTGAACGCACCCCGCTCGTAGCCGAACATCTCCGACTCCCACAGGTTCTCTGGCACGGCGAGGCAGTTTACCTTACAGAAAATCCCGCGCCGCGCGCGGCCGGATAGGGCGTGAATGAGTTGGGCGGCTACGTCCTTGCCCGTGCCCGTCTCGCCTCGGAGCAACACCGTCATGCCCGACGGCGCGACTTGGTGGATGAGACGGCGGACCTTCTGCATGGTGGGGCTTCTGCCCAGCAATATTGGACCGCCACCCTGATGAACGTCGGGGGCGGGGGAAGCCTCCTGCGCGGTGCGGGCGCCTTTCTCCAACACCCGTTCCACGGTTTCGACCAGCTTGCCGATTCCGCCGGGCTTGAGCAAGTAGTCCGACACCCCTTCGCGCAACGCCCCGACCGCCGTTTCGAGCGACGGATGCCCCGTCAGCACCACGATCTGCGTTCGCTCGCACAACTTCCGCACTCCGTGAATCGTGTCGATCCCCGACAAACCCGGCATCACAATGTCGATCACCGCGGCGTCCGGCGGACACTTTCGAGCGCGCTCCAGTGCTGCACGTCCATTCGAAACAGCCGAAACGTGGTAACCCCCACTCTCCAGCAGACTGCTGAGGACTCCCCGAAGGTCATTGTCGTCTTCCACTACCAGGACTTCCGCTTTGCAGGTCATGGCGTTTTCTCCTCCCACTTTCGGGCGGGGTTCGCCTGAAGGGGTACCGGCAACGCCCTTTGGGCGCGCACAAAACGGACCTCGCTCATCGTCGTCCGTTTTTGTGGCCCGCGTCGCGTTGGCCGCTTCGAGCTCGGTGTGGACGGCACCGCCGCCCGACCAGCCCCCTAGGCTCGTACCACCGAATATACGTACTGTCCGCCGCTAGGCGACGGCCTGCAATCACTGGATATGAAATGACGCCTGTACGTTCTATGAGTATCCAATACTAAAGCAAGCAGATTCCCTTGTCAAGAACAATACCTAGAATAATAGGCAGAGCAATACGCCCCCGCTCTGCGGGGTACCGAGCGTCCCGGGAAATCCTCCTGGGAAATTCTCCTTGTCGAAAGTCGAGCGAGGTGGTAGTCTGGTAGTGGCCATGTGGCCGGATATATCGGGAACCGGCTTGGCGGACCTCCTAATCCGCCGTGTCCGAGGGAGCGTTCTCCATGTTGCACACACCAAGAACATCCATACGACTGATCCTCTTGATGCTGGCGGCAGTGGGAGCCGTGTCCCTCGCGTGGATTGCACGGTCACCGGCGGTGCGGCCCGCGTGTATCGTCATTGCCGAAGCCAGGATCGTCGTATCCCCGGAGGGAGCGCAGGGCGACAATCCGCCATCGGCGAAAGCGGCGTCCACCCGTACCCGGAAACGGCCGCGTGCGCGTGCCCAAGGACGGTCGCGCGCAAGCGTGCGCAGGCGAACCAAGGCCCCGCCGCCCAATACGGCCGGCACGTCGTCCTCCAGGCGTGCCGACACCACGCGTAGGATACGGAATCGACGTGAGGCGGCGGCCGGGCGTGCCGTGCGGTCGCTCAAGCGGCCTCCGGTAACTTCCAACCGCCCGAGGCGTGTGCGCGCAAGCGACGCGCCGC
>JAACEL010000014.1 GCA_011682535.1 Nitrospiraceae bacterium
ATGGGCAGACAACCGGCGTAACCTCACCATTCATCACCTACTACAGCGTGCGCAACCGATTTGTGTGTCTCTTCCGTTACGGCTCACGTTTTGGTATTATCCGCAATATGCCGTTTTTTGTGCGTTCGCTGTGGTGGCAAGTGAAGCGGTATGGGGTAGGCAACATGGACTGCCACCGCGCGGTGGCCCGCGGCGTGCTCGACTTCCTCTTGGGAGTGCGCGGCAAAGCGGGCGCGCCCACCAGCCGGGACGACGCGCAAACGGGCAAGAAGACATAGGCGGCGGGGACCGCATTCCGTTCACGCCGTTTCGAGCAATCAGACGGGAGAGGCTATCATGAGGGGCAAGTCAGGCGGTTCCATAGTGTGGCGATTGAGATCCTTCGTAGCCGTATGGGCGATTGCCGCGTTGGCAGTGGTACTGTCCGGCCTGAGCGGCGCGGCCGCGGCTCAAAACGCCAGGCCGACGCTGGCAAATGGTTGGTCGGTGAACGTCAACGACGACTCGTCGTTCGACGTCCTGTATCGGCGCGCCCCCGTGCTCTCGTCCGAGTACGTGTTCTGGCGCAAAGGTTGGCGGTGGGCCACGCCGCGCATCACGGTTAAACGCACCCCGGAAGGCATCACCTTCAAGGGCGACGTGCGCCGGCTCGGCCTGAGCTTGAACGGCACTATCACAAATGCTCCGGCCAACGTGCTCGTCTACGACATCATGATCGACGCGTCGCGCGATCTGTCCGACGTGGTGGGCGGTGGGTTCCAGTTCAACTTCGAACTGGAGTCGCCGGCCTTCGACCAGGTACCCGGCAATCCCAGACTGCAAGGCAGAAACCGCACTTGGAGCTGGGAAGCCGAGAACGCCACCGTCTCGCTGGAATTCGATAAGGCAATCCCAGAACTGCGTCTCGAGCGCGGCCGCCCCAATGAGCTGCGCGCCATGCTGGTCGGCAAGACCCTCGAACGAGGGAAGCACCACTTCAAGATGACGTTGACGCTCCCTGAACAAGGTGTGCTCAACCCTTCGCTCGAGGAGATGTATGGCCCGGCCGATTTCAAGACCTGGTACAGCGACGTGCTCGTGATGCATGACTCTCCGGTTGACCTGCGGTTCCTCAACCACCGCCCGGCGGGTTCGAAGGGCTTCGTGAAAGCCCAAGGCGACCATTTCGTTTTTGAAGACGGCACACGCGCCCGGTTCTGGGGCACGAATCTGGCCGCGCACGCCATCTTCACCCAAGACAAGAATATCATTAAGCAACAGGCCCGCCGCATCGCCAAGCTGGGCTACAACCTCGTGCGCTTCCATCACCACGAGTCGATGCAGTGGGTCGACCCGACCGTCATCGATCTCAAACGCGAAGACACGCAACACCTCGACCCGGAGAGCATGGGGCGGCTCGACTACTGGATCAAGTGCCTGCGCGACGAGGGGGTGTACGTCTGGTTGGACCTGCACGTGGGCCGCCGCCTGAAACCCGGAGACGCGCAAAGTAAGTATGGCACCATCCCCGGGTTCGGCGAGACAACCAAGTATTTCGGTGATTTCAAAGGTTTCAACTACTATAACAAAGTCATCCAGAAGCTCATGATGGACTTCAACGAGAAATACCTCTCGCACCTCAACTCATACACCGGATTGACCTACCGGGACGACCCGGCCATCATGGCGGTACTGGTGACGAACGAAAACGATCTCACCCACCACTTGGGCAACCGCACACTGCCCAACAAGCGCAATCCCGTGCACAACGCGATGTTCCAGGAAGCGTTGTCGGCGTTCTGCGACAAAACCGGCCTGCCTCGGGGACAGACGTGGCGCACGTGGCTCCCCGGCCCAAGCAAGATATTCCTCAACAACCAGGAGCACCTGTTCAACGAGTTGATGATTGGCCATCTGCGGAAGCTCGGCTACCAGTCAAACATCGTCACGACCAACTTCTGGGGCCGTGGACGTCTCTACTGTCTGCCCGCGTTGACCGATAGCGACATGATGGACGTCCACAGCTACGGCCGGATCGAGGTGCTTACCACCAACCCGCGCTATATCCCCAATTTCATCACCTGGATCGGCTGCGCTCAGATCGCCGGCAAACCGCTGACGTCCTCCGAATGGACGGTGCCGTTCCCGCAGCCGGGACGTTTCACTTCGTCGCTGTACACCGCGTCGGTCGCCTGCCTGCAAGACTGGGACGCGCTGATGCAGTACAATTATTCGCAGACGCCGTTCGAGCCCCCGTCACGTCCCTCGCCCTGGTCAACGTGGCTCGATCCGGCCTACACGGGCATGGCGCCCGCCGCGGCGCTCGCCTACCGCCAGCAGCACATCAAGAAGGCCAACAAGACCTACTTCGTCAAGCTGGACCGCAACCTGACCTACTATCGTGGCATCACGCCCTACGGAAGCGCCACATTGCGCACGCTCGTCGAAATGAGCCGTCTAACGATGGGCCTGCCCGACATACCCGAACTTGACTGGGACTCCGAGACCCAGCCCGACCCCGGCGCCGAAGTCATCACCGACCTCAACCGCGATTTCATCCCCGAAGGGCAGGACTTCGTGGAATCGGACACCGGCGAGCTTCGCCGCAACTGGGTGAAGGGCATCCAAACCGTCAACACTTCGCGCACACAAGCGGCCTCGGGTTGGATCGGCGGCGAGAAGATCGCGTTGAAAGACGTGTCGATCCTGTCCGAAACGGGGAAGGCGTCGATCATCGTCACCAGTCTGGACAACAAGCCCATTGCCGAATCGTCGGAAGTGCTAATCACCGCGATGGCCCGTTCGCGCGTGGGTGACGGCCAGATCCCCTACCTCTCCGAACCGGTGATCGCCACGCTACGCATCAAGGCGCGCTCCGGTCTGAAAATCGTCCCCATCGGCGCGGACGGAACAGAAGGCGCCCCCCTGTCCACGACCTACTCCAACGGCGCCTACGTCGTCGTCCTGCCAAAGGACAGCGGCACACTCTGGTACAAGATGGTGTCCGCGGCCTAATTCGGCGGGCAGCGCCCCGAACGCCGGGTGGCGTATTATTGCCCGCCCTTGGCAACGGCGCGGCGCTTCTGCAAGCGCTGGGCGGGCGACAATTCAGGTCCGCCTGTCGCCTGCGCCGCCACCATGGCGGGGAGTATTTCTTCCTCCGTCGTCTTCCGGAACCCGCTCAGCCCGCCCGCCATCACAACCGACAGCGGAATCAGCGCGCCGTTGAGGGCGTTGTTGATCAGGCCCAGACAGAGCAATACGGATACGATAATGGTGGGGCCGGCGAGCGGGTTCCCCCACAACCGTGTTGGAAGCCGCCAGCGTAGCAGAATGACGGGCACGATAACGGTGGCGACCAGCGCGGCCAGGCCAAGGAAACCGTTTTTACCAAACTTGATAATCCACAGACTGTCGGTAACCGAAATGTCCCGCCCGCTCTCGTCGCGCACGCGCGAGCGCCCCCAGCCGCCCCAGCCAAATAGGGGCTGTTCCCACGCGCGTTCCAGGAGCATGTTCTCGTTCCAGAACCGCCACTCGAGCGACTGGGCGCGCTCGGCGCCGAACACCGGTTCAGCGATATCGACCAGGGCATAGCCGTCCCACTGCCCGGACACGCGTGCGCCGATGAAACACAGCGGCACCAGAGCAAGCGCCAGAAGCGGCAGGTTGTTGCGCAGCACACGCATGGAAACGAGGCAGCCAATTCCCATGAACATGAGCAAGATAGCGGCCGTCGCCTTGCCGAGCACGGTGGTGACGATGATCAGCGGGAAGAGCACGTACGTGGGCACGCGAAGAATCTCGCGCAGAGTGCGCCATTGCCACAGGCCGAATCCGCATAGCGACGCGAACGCCATCCACAGGCCCAGACTCAGGCCCGAGCCGCCGATGAAGACGATGGGACGATAGCCCCCGTAGCGGTAGGTCTGGATGAAGGCCGTGCGGGCGAAACCGTAGACTTGGCGGTGAAGCTGGGGACTCATCCTGATTTCCCACAGGCACAAGGGCACGTAGACCAGGCCCCCCAGGAATATGCCGATGACAAGCTCCCGCATGCTCCGCAGGTCGGTGAAGTAGAGGCGTCCGATGAAGTAGGGCAGCAGCCAGCGGACACATTCGTTTATCGATTCGGAGAACCCGTCGTAGAGTCCCAGGCCGTTCACGCGCGACGAAATGATAGGGCAGAACGACAGCACGACCACGGGAAGGTCCGACCAACGCGGCCGGAACTTGAAGATACGGTCCGTGTCGAAGATGAGTGTGCCGAGGAATATGCCGAAACACGTGGCGGAGGTCTTGTCGTACTCAGGCAGGAAACGGATCTCGTAGCCGTAGTCGGGCAAGAACAGCCAGGCCATCACGAAACCCACCACGACCGCCCGCCGGTTGGGCAAGAAGGCGAACAGGGCCAGAATGACGGGAATCCATCCGAACAGCGCCGCGGGAACGAGGTTGTTCATCGGGTGGCCGCCCTCCCCTCACGCCCGGAGGCTCGCGCAATCACGCGTTCGTAGAACGCGATGGTGCGTTGAGCGAGGTCGTCGGCCGTGTAACGTTCCACGGAGTCCAAAGCTGCTTGACGTCCCAGTTGTTGGGCCAAAGTGCGATCTTCGAGCAGGCGGCACAATTGCGCGGCCAAGTCCTGCGCGTCTTCCGGCCGACACCATAGTCCATTGCGCCCGTCTTGTACAATCTCCGGCAGTCCGCCGGCGTTGCTGACCACTAGCGGACACCCCAGCGAGAACGCCTCCGTCGCCGTGTTGGCGAAGTTCTCCCAGCGCGAACACACCACGGTCACCAGCGCTTTGCGCCGCATGTCGGGGATCGCGCTGTTGGGTTGTTCGCCCAGCCACTCGACCTGACCGGCCTCCAGCGCCCCCGGCAACCGGCTCTCGATGTACTCGCGGACGTTCCAAGTGCGTCCACGGTCGTCGGTGAAACCGCGATCGGGTCCGACGAAACTCAGCCGGGCCGACGGGACTCGTTGGAGAACCTGCGCGAACGCATCGACGATCACGTCGCCACCCTTGTGGCGATCGAAGCGGCCGACGAAGAGGATGCGGTGGGGGTCGCATTCTTCCAGAGTCCAGTGCTCGTGCGGCCCGAAGGGCTGCCGCGGGTTGGGGATCACCTCCGCCATCTCAAGCGGCAACTGGTACTGGGCGCGGGTGCGGTCGAGCACGTCTTGCGAGGGCGCCGTGATGCCGTCGGCGATGGCGATGGCACGGCCTTCCTGGCGCACGCGCCGGTGGTAGGCCGCGTCTTCGGGCACCCCGTCGGCCGAGCCGTTGAGAAACCAGGGGCCATGCAACCGGACCACGACCGGAATGGGAATGAGCTTTTTGACTGCCCGAGCCCAGCCGAACGACTCCTCCATCTGGAGAATGTGCATGTCTCCGTTCTGGCACAAACGATTGGCGGCGGCGGCGATGGCGCGGCTTACCCAGCGGTCTTTGCTGTACTGCAGCGCAACATGCCGGAGTACGCGCTCGGCCAGCGGGGGCACAGTCCCGGAAGGCGCGAATCGCGTGATGTCGATCGCCTCCTCGCCGGGCGCATGCGAGGCGATGCGACTAGTGAGAATCTCCACGCGTACACCCGCACGGATCAGGGCGGCCCGCATCTTGGCAACGTACTTCGTAATACCGTTCGAGAACGTCTCCTGCGGCCAGCCGGGCGTAACCAGCGCGACGGCCAGCCTGGGACTACCACTATCGGTGTTGGCGCCACTCACGATTTCAGCCTCGGTCTTCGTTTCGCACAGCAAGGGGCATCATAGCGCGCCGCGCGCGCCACGTGGAAGTTGACCGGCGATTGCGAAAACCCATCATGAGTCTTCCCGCCGCCCGCGCGGGGCCAGGCCCGGCAGCGACTTCACCATGACAACGATCAGATTGCGCCAGACCATCCAGCGCGACGGGGCCCGCCAACAGGCGCGGCCCGCGGTGCGGATCGCGCGCAGCCGGTGACCATGGGCCAACTCGTGCCAGGCCTGACCAATGAGTTGGCCCCGAATTTGTTCGCCCACATCGATGCGGGCGCCGGGCTCATCAGAAGCTGGCGGCTCGGGCGGTTGCCCGAGGGCCAGGTCGTCGGCACGGCCGGAGAGCCGCTGTCGTTGGAATGTGCGCGCTGCGTCTTTGTAGAAGCGGATGAACGCCTCGCTCTTCTGATGGGTGATCGAGGACTCGCGAATACGAAGTTGATAGGCCAGCGCATGCTCGTACCAGACGCGCGCATGTTCTCCAAGGCGTAGTTGCAGGTCGACATCCTCGGAACAGATGAAGAAGGGCCGCCAACTCCCCGCCCGCCGGATAAGCTCGGTGCGGATGGCCCATGCGTTGAAATGGATGTAAGCGTTCCCGCGCCGCAATTCGTCCGTAAGCTCCATGGAAGCGCCCAGCGCGTCGAAATTGGCGATCACGCGGCCTTTGCTATCGATCGTCTGCACGTAACCGCACACGGCGCCGTACTCGGGTTGCCCGTCGAGCCAGACCGCCTGCCGCGCGATCCGGCCGGGCACGAACCGATCGTCCGCGTCGCACCGCATCAGAATCTCGCCGCCGGCCTGTGCCAGTCCGGCATTAGCGGCGGCCGCAATACCCTCGTGCGGTCCTTCGACGAGACGCACGCGGGGATCGCCCAGGCTGCGGACCCGTTCGGCGGACCCGTCCGTCGAACGATCGTCAACAACGACCACTTCAAGATCGACGTCCCGCTCCGAGACGATGGATTCCAGAGCGTCGAGGATGGTGTCGGCCGCGTTGTACATCGGAATGAGTACGGTGATCTGCGGCATGCCTCCCCCTGTTCTAACCGGCCGCGCCGTCCTTGTCCAACTCCCACGAGTGATCGACGAGGCACTTGGCGTAGCTCTGCGAAGACATGTCGCCGCTGCCGTAGAAATCGGCCACCTGAATGTCGATGATCAGCGCGTCGTACACGCGGTCGATAACGCGGTGTTCACCCAGCACGGCCACCTCGAGCCGGTAGCGGCCCTCGGGCAGCGGAAGACGCGGCACGGTGCACGAAACGGTACCGCCGCCGCCCAGATCGCCCCACATGCAGCCGGTGACGCGCGTGCTGAAATGGCAGACGTGGACACCGAAGGTGTCGTGTACACCGATGTGGAACGAATAGTCGCCCAGGCGCCCCGTCTTCTCGTAACGCAGGTCGAACCGCACCGGCGCGCCGCAGTAGAGTGCGGTGGGACTGTCGGGATCGAGATTGGTGACGTGGACGTCCCTGAGCCGGATCTCGCCGCTGCCTTCGCGGTCGGTGCGTTCGTTGAGCGGAACGGCCGCCGCCTGCTCCTGCTCCATCATGTACGCGCCGACGACTTCTTTGGTGGGCCCCATCTCAATCTTCCGGCCGCCGCGCAAGAGCAGCACGCGGTTACACAGACTCTGTATGGAAGCCATGTTGTGGCTGACGAACAGCACGGTGCGGCCTTCACTCTCGGTGACGTCGTGCATCTTGCCGAGACACTTGCGCTGGAAGGCGATGTCGCCAACCGCAAGCACCTCGTCCACGAGGAGCACTTCGGTGTCGAGGTGGGCGGCCACGGCGAACGCGAGGCGCGTGTACATGCCCGACGAGTAGTGTTTGACGGGGGTGTCGATGAATTTTTCGAGCTCGGCAAATTCGACGATGTCGTCGAACTTGCCCCGGACCTCCGTGTTGTGCATACCGAGGATGGCGCCGTTGAGGTAGATGTTCTCGCGGCCGGTGAGTTCGGGATGAAACCCCGTGCCGACTTCGAGCAGGGAACCGACGCGGCCGTGAATCTCAGCCGTCCCTTCGGTGGGCAGGGTGATCTGGGTGAGCAGTTTGAGCAGCGTGCTCTTCCCCGCACCGTTGCGGCCGATGATGCCGATGACCTCGCCTTTGTCGACCTCGAAGGAAATGTCCTTGAGCGCCCAGATGGTCTCGTCGAGCCCGGCGGCGCCGTAGGCTTGCCCGCTGAGCAGCTTGCGTGCCTTGACAAAGGGCGCCGCGACCGCACGCACCAAGCTGTCGCGCAGCGTGGGATAGCTCTTGAGAACGGCGCCAATCCGGTATTGTTTGCCCAGAGAATCGGCGCGTATCGATATCTCACTCATAGGCTAGGAGTCTGACTCCTACACGACATCCGCAAAGGACTTCTCCATCCGGCGAAAATAGAACGCCCCGCTCACAAGAAGAGCAATGGCCACGCAACAGGAAACGAGGATCTCCAGCCCGGGCGGCGAGCCACTCTCAAGCAGCGCCCAACGGAAACCGGTCAGAACGCCCACCATGGGGTTCAGTGCGTAGACGACACGCCAATTCTCCGGCACAATGCTCTTGGAAAAGGCCACCGGACTGGAGTACATCCAGAACTGCACGAGAAACGGCACGGCGTACTTGATGTCCCGAAACTGGACGTTCATGGCCGACAGCCACAGGCCGACGCCCAGGGATGTCACCAAAGCGAGAAGCAGGAAAAGCGGCAGGAACACCATGTTGACGGTTGGATAGTAGCCGTAGTAGACGAGCATCCCAATGAGCACGACAAAGGCCAAAGCAAAATCGACCAAACCCGAGAACACGTTGCTGATGGGCATGACGAGCCGGGGGAAGTACACCTTCTTGAGCAGATTGGCGCCCCCCACGAGACTCTCCGAAGACTTCGTGATTCCGCTCGCGAAGAAGGTCCAGGGAACCAGGGCGGTGTACGTCATCAGCGGGTAGGGAATGCCCTCGGACGGAAGCTTGGCCAGCCGGCCGAATACGATAGTAAACACGACCATCATGAAGAGCGGTTGGATTATGGCCCAGGCCGCGCCGAGGACGGTTTGCTTGTACCGTACCTTCACGTCGCGCCAAGTGAGGAAGAACAGGAGTTCGCGGTAGCGCCAGACGCGGCCCAACTCAAGAGACACCCAGCCGCGCGCAGGCTTGATCTGCGTCACGGGAACCGGGGCGGTCGTTGCGGCGTGGTCGGGTGTGCCGTTTGCTGCGTTCACAAGGCCCTCATCTCGCGTTGATCCGGCGTTTGACTTTCTGCACTCCCCGCTTACCCACGGCACGAAACCCACCGAAGCCGCAAACCACTCCCGCGGGAATGCAACCCCGGGAACCGATGCTCGAGCAGCGGGAGAGGCCGAAGAACGCAGTTTTCTTAATCTCGTAAGGAGATCATAACGCGCGCACCGGCTGATTTCAAGCTACTCGGCCAGCAGCCAACGTTTGCAGCAAGAGGTCGCAACACGTTGAAACCGGGCGGGCACAGCACGCGCGGCGGCGCGCTGAATCTCCGCCAAAGTTATCGGAACACTTGACTTATTGTTGACAGTGGTGCTATACGTAAGCATACAGAGTCTATGGTAAACTGCTGTGTGTTTCATGGGGCCGGGCGGTGAGCGTTGGGATGTGGCTCTGTGGGATAGCGCGACATGGTGGGATTTGACGCGGAGGGGTCGTAGCCTGAGGACCGTCGATGTCGACCGGACGGCGCGGTGGCAGCTTCTCGATCAGTTGAAGCTTGGATACGGTGCTGGCGCTAGGCCGTATTGAAAAAGCAGGCGGCGCTCACAGGACGCGTCCGCTTGTTACGCAGGAGGCCGGCGGGAATGGATAGGGTCCTGGGGACGTGGCGCAATGGTAAACGAGGAGGCAGGAGTGGCCCAATGAAAAATGTACGCGTACATATGATAACGTTAACCGCGTTGTTGTCCTTGAGCCTGGTTCTTGTGGGGTGCGCGGGGACAGGCGGCAAGACCCGCACGACGATGGAGAAGCGTGAGGGTAGGGTGGTGAAGGAGGTCAAGCACGGCGAGGGCCGGCAGAGCATCGAAGAGACGATGGATGTGCCGACCGACGAGCTGTACCGCCAGGAGCAGGAAACGGACGCGGCCATGGCGGCCTCCGTCGAAAATGCTCAGGTGTACCGCATCGGCGCGGGCGACGTGCTGAACCTGCATTCGCTCAACGATCCGTCGCTTGATGGTCCCGCGATCGTTCGATACGACGGGAACATCTCGCTTCCGCAGGTCCAGGATTTGAAAATCGTGGGCCTGACCCGCGAAGAGGCCACCGAACTGGTACGCAAAGAGTACGGCAAGATCTTCGGCGATCCCCAGATGAGTTTGGTGGTAGAGTCGGTGAACAGCCGTTCCTTCACCGTAATGGGTAACGTGGCCTCGCCGGGCCAGTATCCCTACACCCGCTCGCTGACACTCATCGACGCCATCATGGCGGCGGGGGGCCTGCGGGTCTTCACGCCGGGGGGCGACGTGTTCGTCAGTTCGCAAGGCCAGTTGGTGGCGGCCTTCATCATCCGCCATATCGACGGCGAGCGCGTGGTCAAAGAATACGACCTCAGGAACATCTCGGATCCGGGCAGCCACGTGGGCGACACGCCGGTGTTGCCGGGTGACTTGGTGTACGTGCCGGACAGCGTCAACCTGATCTACGTGATCGGCGAAGTGGACCGGCCCAGCGTGATCCCGATGACGGCCGGCATGACCCTGTTGCAGTTGTTCGCCTACACCGGTGGTTTCATCGAAGAGACGGGCCGCATTCGCAACGTGATTCTGCTGCGCGAGGTAGATCCGGAGACGACCCGCATCTCGCTGATCAACGTGCGCCAGATTTTCAAGACAGGCGGCGACGTCTGGCTGCAGCCAGGCGACATCATCTACGTGCCGCAGCGCCGCCTGTACCGCTTGGCAACCTTCGTCGAGCAATTGACCGGCTCGATCGATCCGGTTCTCACGATGTACCGCAACTACTGGGAAGCCTACTACGCTCAGGACAGGCTTCGCTCGACGATCAAGTTGTATGAGACGTATCGCCAGATCCGCAACGACGTGACGGTGGTCCCGGGCATCACCCTGAATCCGATCATGCCTCCGGCGCCGTGAGCGTGCGGCGGTAACGGCGTGCATTTTCAAGCTTGAGTGCGGCCATCGCGCGGTTGCGGCGCGATGGCCGCTCGAACATAAGGGGACGGTGTTGCCATGAGTTGGGAGTTCTCGACTGGACCCGTTGGACCCGAACGGGGCGTCCCGCACGCAGCGGCACACGCACCCTTTATCGATATCAAGCGCCTGTTTCAGTTGCGCACACCGCTCATGGTGGCGGTGTTCTTCCTGCTGGCGATCCCGGGGCTGATCGCCGCGTGGTATCTGTCCCCGGGCAAATACACCGCCACGGCGGAGTTGCGTTTCCTCGCCACAACGCCACGGGTGATGGAAGTACAACGTGGCGGACGCGAGACACCCTACGCCACCTTCCTGCGCACACAGATCAACGTCATCACGGGAAACTCTATTCTCGCCGAGGTGCTCGAGCGCCCCAGCGTGCGGAATCTCCCCGGTCTCTCCGAATTGGAGGCGCCGCTCGAGGCACTCAAGACCGTCGTCACGGCGGAGGTGCAGCGCAGCAGCGAATTGGTCACGGTGTCGTGTTCGACCCGCGACCGCGAGTCGGCCGAGACCATCCTGTCGGAGGTCATCGACGTCTACCTCGAGTTCGCCCTCAAGGAGGAGGCCACCACCGGCGGCGAGCGTCTCAACATCCTCGTCAAGGAACGCGACGCCAAACAGACGGAGCTGGATCTGCTGTTGGCCCGCATCGCCGACCTGCAAAGCCAGATGAGCGTCCCTGCGGCAGGCGGCGCCATCCTGCAGTCCGATGAAGCCGACCTCTACCGCGAAAATCTGGTGCGCGAGGAACTGCGGCTGGCCGAGGCCAACGCATTGATCGAGGAACTGACCGCCAGCATCGACTCCGTCAAGGAATATGAGAAGCAATCTCCCAACGAGCCCGCGTTCCTCTTCGGGGTCGAAGATCGCGTCAACGCCGATCCCCGCGTAGTGGGCTTGCGCAACGAACTGGCCTCGGCCGAGGCGGAATTCGCGCTACGATCGGCTCAACTGGCGCCCCAAGCCCCTCAACGCCGGATCGCCCAGCGCAACGTGTCGAGCTTGCAGGCGAGCCTCGCTCGCATTGAGCGGCAAGCGCGGACCTCGGCGCTAAGAGCCGTACGCGCCGAGTTCGAACACAAGCATGAAGCCACACGCGTCGAAGCGGAGGAGGCCGCCGCGCAGGTGAGCCGCTTCACGAGTCTGTTGGCCGAGTACGACCAGCACGTGCAGGACGCGGCCAAGGAGTTAGCGGAAATCGAGAAACTGAAGACGCAGGCCGACGAGGTGCAGAGCCTGCTGCGCAACATACGGCGCGAAATCACGGAGATCAGTCTGGAAAGCAACGCGCCGGCCCGCGTAAAACTGGCGTCGCCGGTGTACGTTTCCCCGGGCGGTCCCAGCCACAGTAAGCGCAAGAAGCTGATGCTGCTCGTGCTGATCGCCGCGGGCGGTACAAGCCTCGGGCTGGGTATCCTGCTGGAACGCACCGACCAGCGCGTACTGTCACCGCTCGATATTTCCATGGTCACCGAGATGCCCATCCTTGCCGCGATCCCGCACGCGTCGGAGGATCGCATGGCCAATTCGGACCAGATCCACTCGCTCACGGTGGACTGCCCCAACTCGACCTCGGCGGATGAGTTCCGCCGCGTGCTCTCACGGATTCTGTATCCGAGCCACGACTTCGCGAAGATGGGAACCGTGCTGGTGACGAGTCCGATCCAGGGCGACGGCAAGACGGTGGTGGCGTGCAACCTCGCCAACGCACTGGCCGAAGCGAATCGCCGGGTGCTGCTCGTCGACCTCAGTGTACGCCGTCCGAACATCGAAGCACGCTTCAAGATGGAGCCGGCGGCCGGCCTTTCGGAGGTCGTGCTGGACGGCGAATCGCCGGAGACACTCGTGCGGTCACAGTCGAGCGACAACGTATGGATCCTGGGCCCAGGCATGAACCCCGACGAGTTGGTGGGCAAGCTGGGGTCGGGCGAAATGGTGCGTTTCCTGGAAAAGGCGGAGCAGGAATTCGACCATGTCATCATCGACACGCCGCCCCTGCTGCTGTTCTCCGACGCCCAGCTACTGGCGCCGCTGGTGAACGGCGTGGTCGTGGTCGCGGGTGTCGGTATATCGAACATGGGCATGATCAAACGCTGTCTAAGCGAGTTGAAGCAGGTGCGGGCCAATGTGCTCGGCATTGTCCTCAACGGTCTGCGCGGTACGCCCGGCGGCTATCTGCACCGCAACCTTCAACTACACTACGACGCGTTCTCGGAACGAGAAGGAGGCGCGTTCGCGCGGAAGATGATCGAGGTGGACCCGAAGGATTCCGCCGAGCCGCCACGCGAGACGCCGTCCGCCTGATGATGACAAAAGACTTGGGCGCCCCGCAGCTGGGGGCGATGGGAATGTGTGCAGATAGGCCTGGCGGCCTGCGGCGGCGAGCCGAAAGGGGCCGGTATGGACACTGAATCGCGCGGCGTCTGCACAAGCGCCGCTTCGTGCCGGTGCGCCCAGGGCGAATGGCCCGTTGTGCCTCTGTTCGGCATGTACATCAACAGCATCGGCCTGCGCCAACTGTTCGAAGCCGTCGACGCCCGAATTGCCGAACGCACGCCCGGCTACATCGTGACACCTAACGTCGATCACGTGTGCCTGTGCCAGGAAGACGAAGATTTCGGGCAAGCCTGCCGCAACGCCTTCCTCGTGTTGCCCGACGGCGTCCCGATCGTGTGGGCCAGCCGCCTGCTGGGCAAACCCCTGCAGCGCAAGCTGAGCGGTTCCGACCTCATCTATTGGATGACGGAACATGCGGCCAAGCGCGGCTACTCGGTGTTCTTCCTCGGTGCGGGCGACGGCGTTGCGGACGAGGTGGCGAAACGGCTGAAGGCCCGCTACCCGGATCTGCGCGTGGCAGGCTCATTCTCTCCCGCGTTCGGATTCGAGAAGGATGCGCAGGCGAATGCCGCCGTAACCGCCCGGGTTCGTGAGGCCGCGCCCGACATCTGCTATGTCGCCCTCGGTTCGCCCAAACAGGAGGTGTGGATGTCGCGCTACTTCGAGGATACCGGCGCACCCGTTCTCCTCGGCGTGGGCGGCTCGTTCGACTTCGTGGCGGGCCTCCAAAAACGCGCACCGCGGCTCGTGCAGCGCGTGGGCATGGAATGGCTGTGGCGGCTGTGTCACGATCCACTGCGCCTGTGGCGCCGCTACCTGGTGCGCGACATGAAGTTCTTCGCGCTGGTATGGCAGGAGTGGCGCAAGGGGAGGGCAAAGTGATGGTTCCGGGAGCGCAGCGCTCACGGATGGGCCGGACATGAACATCCCGCGTCCCCTACTGTTCGCAGCGTTCTGCGCGCTGTGCGCCGTCGGGTGCGGCCGCGAGCCGCAGCCGCTGACCTTGGCGGAAAAGGCATTCGCAAACGAAGACTGGCGCGCCGCGCGCACCTACTACAAGCAGCACCTGCAGCGTCACCCCGACGACAAACAGGCCCTGCGGAAGCGTTTCGAGGCGTGTGCGCGGACGACGGCCAAACGGCGCGGAGCGCTGGCGGAGGCCCACCGGACCCTCTTTCAACTCGCGGTCCTGTCGCCCGGCGACGCCGAGGTCCGCGACCGCCTGCTCGAGTTCTGCCGCCGCCACGGATTGTGGCGCGGTCTCGCATATTACGCCGACTATTTTGCCGAAGACTCGGGCGGGAATCCCCGCCTGAAGTACTATCGAGCCCTCGCACTGGAACACGAAGGACAGCTCCGCGCGGCGATTCCGCTATACGAAGCGATGATCGAAGACGGGACCGCACTGCCCGAGATCTATGGGAACCTGGCGGTCCTGCTGCATCGGGAGGGACGTGGACAACAGGCCGCCGCCATACTCGACGCATTGGTCGCCGCACAGGGCAAAGCGGCCTGGCCCTACATCGAGCGCGGACGCTTTCGTATGGAAACAGGGCAGCAGGCCAAGGCGCTCCTAGACGCAACCCAGGCCCTGTCCCTTGCGCCGGACATGGCGGCGGGGCACGCCTTGGCCGCCCGGGCCAACGCCGCCATGACACAATGGGACGCCGCCGCCTCGCACGCCGAACACGCGCTGGCGCAGGATCCCGGCGACACGCAAGTACGCCTGACGCTCGCACAGGCCTACCGCCGCCGCGGAGAACTCGACTCGGCCATAGACCTGCTTTCCAAAACGGCGCCCTTGCTGAGAATCGATGACAGGAAACTGCTGCCGACGCTGGCGGAGATGCAAATCGCCGCAAATCGTTCGGACGACGCCGAACGTACCGCCAACGAGTATCGCAAGGCCTATCCCAAGGACTACTGGGTGTTTGAATTTCTGGATGCACGCCGTCTGCTCGCGCGCGGCTCGAGTATGGAAGCCGCCACCAAGTTTACGGCTGTGGTCGGAAGCGGATCGAACTTCGAAGATGCCCGACTGCATGAGGCCGTCGCCTACCATCAGGCCGACGAACCCCTGAAGGCGCGCAACACGCTCGAAATCTACATCGCCCGCCGTCCCCTCGACGAAAACGCCCACCTGATGTGGGAGGCCATGTTCCGGCCACCGGCGACGCTGGCGGAAGCCGAGGAACGTGCGCGTGTCGTGCTCGCGCGCAGTGCCAGTACCGCCCCGGTGCTCGTACTCGCCGCCATCGGCCTGATGCGCTTCACCCAACCCGGGGATCTTGAGCCGGTTGCCAAGCTGCTTGAGCGCGCCATTCGCCTCGAACCCGCCTCATGCGCGTATGAGACGCTGGCCGGATTCTACGTGCGGAACGGCGACGTCTCACAAGCCCGCGACGTGCTGCAACGCGCGGAGGAGTCGCGCCTGGCCAAAGGCAAGCTCGCGTTGATTCGCGCGGCGGTGGCGGCCGCCGAAGGCGACCTGGACCGTGCGCACAACGTGTTCCTCGGGGATCTGTTCGGCGACGAGATCGGACGCGCGAAGATTGTCTGGTGGGCCAACCTGTTTGCCGACACGTGGGGACTCGAAGCAGGACTGGACGTGCTAAGACTTGCAGGAAGACGCGCCCGCCCCGCCAAGCAAAGCGAGTTGGAAGTCGCCCAGGTAGCGTTGGCTGTCCGTCTGCGTGAAACCGAGCGGGCGTCCCTTCTGCTTTCGACACTCGGCCTGCACGTCGAGGAGAACCCCGCCGCGCTGCGCTGGCTCAACGAACAGCGCCTCGCGCTGGCGCGCGTGTGTCTATCCGAGGCCCCGCCGGACACGAAGCAGGCCCGAAGCCTGGTGGCGATTGTGCGGCGGCATAAACCGTTCAACGGTTACGAAGAATTGGCGCGCGCGTATTCCTGGATGCACGAAACGCCGCCCGATTTGCAGCGAGCCGCGAAAGCCTGCGCCGACGCCATCGCCAAGAGCCGCGCCAGCGCCAGCGCCATCCCCTTCCTTGCCAACACCTCCGAAGCCGAACGCGCCACGGCTCGGGGCATGACACCAGGGGGCGATCCGCGCTAGAGGTATCCTAGCGCGCCCAGTTCCCCCTCGATAAAGGCATCCTTCGCGCCTTCTCCCGAATCCTCGCCGCCACCTTCGCCTGCCCCAGCGGTCACTTCCTCGATCAGGCGCAGTCCGGTTGCCGTGCGTTCAGGCTCGGTCACGACAACGGAGTGATGTTCCCCGGGATCCTCCTCGATATCGAACAGCAAGTTTGCGCCGCTGTCGGGTGCGTGGATCAGCTTGAAGCGGTCGAACACGACGGCTTCGCGGGGCTCGTAGTACTCCGTAGCGCCGATGAAAACCGGGGCGGGTGTATAGCCCCCGCTGCCGCCGAGCAGTGCCGCGAAAGACGGCCGCGTGAAGGCGCCGGCATCATAGGCCACGCCGCACAAGTCGAGCAGCGTGGGCGCCAGGGCGCCGTTCGACACCGCGGCCTCGACACGTCCTTTGGCCTTGGCGCCGGGCAGTTTGATCAGCATCGGCGAGGTGACAAGCTCGTTGTAGAGCGTGTGGCCGTGCTCGAAACTGCCGTGATCCCAGAACTCCTCGCCGTGATCGGTGGTAAGGATGATGAGCGCATCGTCGTAGAGGCCCTGCGCGCGCAACTGGTCGAGCAAACGGCCAATGTTGTCGTCCACGTAGCGCACCTCGGCATCGTAGAGCGCTTTGACCCAGTCTCGCTCGGCCTGAGTCTTGCACCGGTTCCCGCCGCGTACCGTGGAGGCGGATCCGCCGAACTCGACCCCCATTCTGGCGCGCATGGGACTGTCGGGGATGTACTCCGCAGGTGGCGCGTAGGGCGTATGCGGATCGAGGTAGTGAATCCAGAAGAAGAAGTCTTCGTCCTTGTGCGACGCAAACCAGCGGCAAGCGTTGTTCGTGAGTTTGTGCGTGGGCGACTCCTCGCGGAAGATGCGCCAGAGGAGTTTCCCCGCCGTGGTGTCCCCGTTGTAAGGCAGACGTTTGGGGTAGAAATCGAAATCGTCGAAGCCGCGTCCCATCCGGAGAAGCTGTGGCTGGTGACCGACGGCCCCGGTGAGATATCCCGCCTCGCGCATACGCTCGGCCAGCGTCGTGTAACGCGACGGGATGGGCGCGAAATACTCGTTGACGCCGTGCACGGCGGCATCGACTCCCGTCATCAGCGAAACAAACGACGGTACCGTCCAGGGTGAAGGCGTATAGGCGTTCTTGAAAAGCAGACAGTCTTTGGCGAACGCGTCGATGTGAGGTGTCAGGTTCCCTCCGGGACTGAAGCAGTTGACCGAATCGCGGCGCAGGGCGTCGACGGTGATAAGGATGACGCGTGGCACGGTGTGGCCACTTCTCGAGTGTGGCGGCGTCCCCGGGCGGCCGGCTCGTGCCTGGACGAAGCTGACGGCGGGCGTGCAGATCACAATCGCGAGACTGAGTGCCATGACCGCCGACAGCGCAGGGCTGTGTCGAAACAGGTACGACACGGCACAGGACACGGCGAGTAGCGCGGCGGCCATGGCGCCGGCGGCGCTCCATGGAACCGCCTGCGTGAACCCCGCGCACGACAACACCGCAAGCGTCGTCAGCGACAAAGGCACGAGGGCCATGAGAAAACGAACCCGCCCCCGCCCCCGCGCGCTGACCTCCCACCGCCCGGCCACGAAGAACGCGCCCAATGCGGCAGCGCCGGAAACGCAAGCAACGAGGAACGCTTTGACGATAGCGTTGCGGAAGTCGCCGGTAAACGACGAGACCGCGTTGAGACCGGCCAGCCACAGCATTGTGAACAGCACGACAACGGAACACTCCAGCGCTGCCGCCCACGACAGGGCACGCGGCCGGATGCTGCTACGCAAAACGATGCCCAGCATGACGGACAAACCGGCCCAACCCGCAAATGTAAGCGCCACCAGCAGTCCCAACGATGGAAAGAGCGAAGAAAACGAGGGGAAACCGCTGCTGTTGGCCGACAACGCCAGCAGCGTGTCGAGCGCACCGATGGTGAGACTGGCCGAGCAGCCAGCAAGCAGGAAAGCACCGGCTACGGACTGCGTTCGCGAGGCGTTACGGGCCATGGCGGGCCTCCTGGGGGTGGCGGGTTGCCTACACACGAATTCTGTGAGAAGTCTAGGCGGTGAGAACATAGAGGGTCAAGGGCGCCTTCGTTCTCGAAGATCGGGTTGCGCATTGTGGCGTTCGCGCGCGCGCGCCGTATGATGGGAAGGCGTCGGCAATCGGGCTGGCCGGAACGAGGGAACAAGACCGCCTGACTATGCCAACGGACTCCGCTCCCCCCACCCCACGCAGGCGCCTGCGCCGCACCGCTGTAAATCTCACGCTACTTGCGGCCAGTATCTTCATCAGCGTCTTCGCGCTGGATGCAATGGTCCTCGCCATATTCGAACTGAACACATCCTATCGCCGCGCCCCGAACGCGGAATACGACTTCGAGAGCGATCCCTTCACGTTTCACGTTAAGCTCAATGACGCACTGTCGAGCCTGACACCCCGGCAGGATGTCCGGCAAGTCAGACTCCTGCGCAATGTACTCGATCTCAAACCCAGGAACCTGCTCCGCTTCATCGACGTACAGGCGTTCAACAGGGTTCCGACGCCCCCGCACGCCATGCCGGGCACGAAGACCGCCAACCCGCTGACCAAACACCTGGAATCGGACGACTCCGTCGTCCGGGAACGCTTGGCCGCGATCAACCCCGAGATGCTCGACCGCGCACTTCGCTGGCGCGTGAATCCGTTCATGACGGCGGGCAGCATACGGGAACCCGACCTGCTGGCGCAGGTAATCGCCCAGAACAATGCGCTAGTGCGTAACCCGTCGGTGCGCCTGGAGGGCCCTCCGGTTGGATGTGGCATGCCTACATGCACTCGATGGGAACATGGCAGGCGCCACCGTCGAGGTCGAATCCATCGCGTTGGGATACAGCGCGCCCTCTCCCGCCTCCCCTGCCAAGGAATAGCACTGAAGCGCCGAACCCAAGTAACGCCATCGACATGCGCAAGTGGAACGGCTGTGCTATACTCGGTTCCGCTAGGAGGATGTGCAGACGATGGGCTACTATCCGAAACTCTCTCATCTGGCCCGGGAGATCTCCGAATGGGCCGACCTACGTCACGAACAAGGCGTGAAGATCGATCCTGTCCTCAAGCGATTGCGCAAGGAACTCAAACGTGCCCGTAAGGAACTGCGCAAAGCAGGGCCGGGCGCCCAAGCGCTGGCACGCGAACCCAACACGCTTGAGGCCATCCGCGCCTTGCGCCCCGATGGCCCCCGTGTACTCTGGCCGAAGCTGCAACGCAAGGGCTTGCGTGACCGGATCAAAGGCGCTTGGCTGGGCCGCGCCGCTGGCTGCACACTCGGCGCGCCGGTCGAGAACTGGCCCATTGCCCACATGGGACACCTGGCCCAACGCTCGGGAATGGCGTTCCCGCCCACTGACTACTGGACGGCCCATCCGCAAGCCGGCGAACAACGCTACGACAAGAGCGTCATCGGCGACTACCTGCGCGGCCGGATGCGCTGTGTACCGGTGGACGACGATCTCACGTACACCTTATTGGGCCTGCTGATTCTCGAGGACTATGGCCCGGACTTCACCACCGGACAAGTGGGACGGGCCTGGCTGAATTACTTGCCCGTGGCCTGTACGGCCGAAGCCGTGGCGCTGGACAATCTGCGCAACGGGATACCGGCGTCCCAGGCGGGAGAGGTCAACAACCCTTATCAGGAATGGATCGGCGCCGACATCCGCAGTGATTCGTGGGGCTACATGGCAGCCGGGTGGCCGGAGAAGGCGGCGGAGCTGGCCTATCGCGACGCGTTTCTGTCGCACCGGCAAAACGGCGTGTACGGGGCGATGTATTTCGCCGCCGCCATCGCGGCGGCCTTCGTCACGGACAACGTGCGCGACGCACTGGAAATCGGCCTCACCGAGATCCCGAAGGATTGCCGCTTGGCGGGCGACCTGCGCTGGGCACTGAACACCGGACGCCAACTGGCCAGTTGGCGGGCGGCCCGCAAAGCGATCAACGGGCGCTTCGACGGCATGCACCCGGTACACACGAACAACAACGCATGTCTGACGGTATTCGGTTTGCTGCTCGGAGCCGGGGATTTCACCCGGACGATCGGCCTGACCGTAGCCATGGGACTCGACAATGACTGCACGGCGGCAACGGCGGGCTCGCTGCTGGGGGCGGCGACGGGGATTGGCAACATTCCCCATCACTGGTGGAAGCCCTTCCGCAACAAGACGCGCACGTATCTCAAACGCCACGAATGGTTCACCAACACGAACATCGTGGCACGTTTCCAAGGCGCGGCGATACGGGTGTGGGAACAAAAGTCATAGTAACAGGGGGCCAGCGCGAGCTGGCAAGATTCAACCAAAGATCGTGAGGGATTTCGTTGATATCCGAAGCCATTACGCAATGGAAGGCCGTACTTGGCGGAGGCGGCGTTGCGGATGACGAAATCACGCTGGAGCGGTACGCGCGTACCACCTTGGATGAGGCCCCACGCCCCGTCGCCGTGCTGCGCCCGCGCTCCACGGAGGACGTACACGCCATCGTGCGCATCGCGTCCGAAAACAACGTCGTGGTGTATCCCATCTCCCGCGGTAAGAACTTCGGCTATGGCGACGCGTGCGCGACGACTTCCGGAGCCGCCATCATCGATCTGAGTGGAATGGACAAGATCCTCGAAGTGGACACGGAACTGGGCTACGCGGTGATCGAGCCAGGCGTGTCGCAACGCCAGTTGCACGAGTATCTCGAGTCGCACAACACCGGGCTCTGGTTCGACTGCACCGGCGCGGGCTTCGACGCAAGCCTCGTGGGCAACACGGTGGACCGGGGCTTCGGTCACACACGCTACGGCGACCATTTTCTGACGGCCTGCGGCATGGAGGTAGTGCTACCGGATGGACGCATCCTCAACACCGGATTCGGACACTACGCCAACGCCCGCGCCACGCGCGTGTTCCGCTATGGCGTCGGCCCGTTTCTCGACGGCCTCTTCTGCCAGTCCAATCTGGGTATTGTAACGAAGCTGGGGCTGTGGCTGATGCCCGCTCCCGAGGCGTTCCGCTTCTTCTTCGTCCGCCTCGACCGGCCCGAGGATTTCATGCCCTTCATCGACCGTATCCGCCCCCTCCGCATGCGGGGCATCCTGCAGTCGGCCGTCCACATCGGCAACGACCTGCGCATCCTGAGCAGCAGTACCGGGTATCCCTGGGAAAGAACCGCGGGCGACACCCCGTTGCCCGAGGACGTGCGCGAACAACTGCGCCGTGAAGCCGGCATCGGCGCATGGTCGGCCGCGGGCTCGCTGACCGGAACCTACGCACAGGTACGCGGCGCCGCACGAGCACTGCGGCGGGCCATGAAGGGACTGGGCAAGGTGGTCTTCGTCGACGACGCGAAGCTGGCACTGAGCGGGTTTGCCGCGCGCTGTCTCGGCGCGGTGGGACTCGGCAAGCGCCTGAATGCGCAACTTGAAGCGCTGCGCCCTAATTACAGCCTGCTTAAAGGCATCCCGACCGACGAGCCGCTGCTGGGCGCGTTGTGGCGCTTGCGCACGCCCCCGGTCTACAAGACCTACGACATCCTCGCCGCCAAGTGCGGCCTCATGTGGATCTCGCCGGTACTGCCCACGACCGGCCGTGACGCGAAGACGCTCATGAGGGTGGTCGAGCCCATCTTCACGCAGTATGGGTTCGACCTGCTGGCCACGTTCACGCTCATCACGGAGCGCGCGATGATCGGCATCCTCAACGTCGCCTTCGACAAACGCGAGCCGGAAGAAACGGAGCGCGCACGCCGGTGCTATGACGCGCTTATGGAAGCGGTGATGACCGCGGGCTATTATCCCTATCGCGTGGGCCTGGCCGGGCTGCCGAAACTCTCGCAACCCGGCGACGTGTTCTGGCAGGTGGCCACGCAGATCAAAGCGGCGCTGGATCCGCAGGATATCCTGGCTCGGGGCCGCTACATCCCGCCGTTGTCTGAGGCGCAAGATCGGGAACCCAACGAGTCCGGCTGAGACGCTATCAGTGGCATCAAGCAGATGGATCATTGCCGTCTTGGCATGTATGGACGAGAAAGTGCAGGCACGAAGGCGGGTCTGTAAAGCCATTGAAAAAGCCCAAGCGATAATCCGGGACTGACCCAGCGAGGAGCGAATGCAACGAGACGGATCTGCCTCCGGGTTTCGTGGGTCTCGCAGAGATTGTGCGCGCTATAAGAATAGGTAGGAACATGGAACAGTAGCCGTTTGCTGAGACCAAGAAGGCTACTGTTTCCTGATGCGGACGCCACCGCTCCGGGTGTCGATGCGAATCGAGGCCGTGCCGCTGCCGATCGTGTGTCCCACGCGTTCGGAGGAGCCATGCTTCTCTCTGATGACCGGGATCCCGAAGTCGTTGCGGATGCCGCCCGAGGAGGTCGAGATATCTACACGCGCGTTGAGCGGCTCCGGCAGGATGACGGCGACGCCGCCGCTTCGAGTGCTCAGTTGGACGTTGCCTGCGGGGGCCAGTGATCCGCGATACTCGATGCTGCCGGAGATGGTTTCCAGGTCAATACGCGTCATGCCTTGGCCCGTGAGTTCGATGCGGCCGCTGATGGCTGACATTTCGGCGCGGCCGGACGCCGTACGCACGTCGATGTCGCCGCTGACGTTTTCCGCCTTCGCGTCACCGATCTCGCCCACGACGGTTACGTCGCCGCTGATGCTCCTCAGGCTGGCCTCGTCGATCATCCCTTCGACCTCGATGTTGCCGCTGGCGGTTCTCGCTTCGAGGCGTCCCATGGCGCCGATAATATCGATGTCGCCGCTGACGGATTTGGTACGCACGTCACGCGCATCGCCACGCAGTTCAATGTTGCCGCTGACCGTCTGGACCTTGAACGATTCTGCGTTGCCCACGGCGTCGATATCGCCGCTGACCGCTTCGAGATCAAGCGCGCCCGCGACCTCCTGCACGTTGACGTTGGCGCTGACGGCTTCGACTTCAAGGCTGCACTCCCGGGGGACGTGTACGATCAGCTTGCAGTTTGCGTTTCGCCAGGAGAAGCGGGCGGGTACGACGACAATCTTGGTCATAGACGGTGAAGACGCGGTCATGTCGATATGGCTGACCCCTGAGGAGTACTTGGCTTCGACATGTACTTCGGGCCGGGCCCAGCCGCGTACGTCGACGGAGCCCGCCACGTTCTTGATGAAGACCGTGCCGCCGGGCGTGACCTTGCGGCTGTCCACGAAGTCCGCGCCGGCCCACCCCGGCAGACTTGCCGTCATCACGATCAGTGCGTACCAGAACCACTTCATAATGCTGTCTCCTGACTCATGGGATCCGGACGACCTGTTGTAGGAAATCCATCTCTTTCTCGCGTGTTGCCATCAGCATGTCGGCCAACCGCGGGTCTTGCGGGTCGGTGGCCATGGCTGCCCGGATCTCCGAGACGGCTTGGTCGATGACCCGCAAGTTCTCTTCGACGGCCACCAGCGTCTCCGGTGTCAGCGAGTCCTTGCGTTCGTCGATCGCGGCCAACAGCTCCGCGCGCGCGCTAACATACTCGCTCTCCGCGGCCAGGTAGGCGGCCCCGCTTCGCGCGTGGTGCATGGTGTAGTAGATCGACAGCCCCGCCACCGTCACCAGGAGCGCAGCCGCGATCGGCAACACCCGCCGCCACGAACTACGCCGTGCAGCGGGGCGGTTGAACGGGGCTTCCACTACGTTGCTTGGCCCCGCCCCTTCTTCGATTCGCTGCGCAATGCTTTTCCAGAGGTCGCGGGGAGGTTCGATGGCGTCGGGAAGTTCGGCGGTCCGCGCCCGCAGCGCGCGCAATTCCGCCTCGGTCTGACGGCACGCTGCACACGATTCGATATGGGCTTGCACCGCGGCGGTGTCATCCGCGGTGAGTTCGCCGTCTACGTAGTCGTCGAGCAACGGCCCGGCCTGCGCACAGATTTTCATGCCAATATCTCCCTTAACAACTTGCGGGCCCGGTGGAGTTGGGCCTTCGATGTGCCCGCCGCCACGCCGGTCATCTCGGCGACCTCGTCGTGGCGGTAGCCCTTGATGTCGTGCAACACGAACACGGTTCGCGCGCCTTCGGGCAGTTGGGCGATGGCGGCGTCCAGATCCACCCGCGTCCCGGGGTTCGCGCCGGGCGCGGGTGATGCCAGCAACGTGAGGCTGTCAACCGTGGTCACGCGGGCCGTTCGGCGCGAGCGTGCGCGGCGTTCGCCCAAGACGACGTTGACGGTAAGCCGGTGCAGCCAAGTGCCGAACGCGCTGTCACCCCGGAACGAGTCCAGCTTCTGCCACGCTCGTACGAAGGCGTCTTGCGTCAGTTCCTCGGCGAGGAGCGGGTCGGCCGTCATGCGCAGACACAGCGCGTAGACGTGTCCCACGTGGTTGCGATACAGGCGTTCAAAGGCCGCTACATCGCCCGACTGCGCTCGGGCGACCGCGCTGGCGGCTTCCTGGTCTGGTTCTGCGTCGCGTCGGCCCACGTTCTTCATTCCTGCGGCAGTGTTCCGCTTCGGTCCGGCGGCATTACCCGCCCGTGCCATTGTACACGTCCAGGTTCTCCGCGAGGGCCTCTTGGGAACTCACCGCAGCCACTCTCTTCAATTTCATGCCACGAGACTCGCCCCGGTCTTGACAGACCCGGGCGGTCTCGTGGGGGATTCACTACACGTGTCAGCATCGGACTCTCTGTTCGCGGCACGGTGGGCCAGAATCATGTCGAGCAAGGCGCCGCGGCCGAACCCCATGTCATCCTGGGGTACGGCGAAGCGCAGGCCCGCCTGGAATTCGACGCCGTTGGGCGCCGGCCGGCACCACACGACTTCCGCGCGCAACGTGAGGGGTCCGGCATATTCGCCCACCGGTTGGGCCTGTGCCATGGGGTTGAGGAAGTCGAAGGTGATGGCGATCTGGCGGCCTGGGCCCAAGTAGCGGCCCAGGTGGATCCGGGCGCCTCTGGTGCTCACGTCGCACCATGTCGCCGTGCCCAGATTCTCGGAACCGCAGTGGTATCGGAGCATACCAGCATAATCGTATCGCCATGCCTGGCGCTGCCCTGTGAAGAGTGTCGTTTTCCAGTCGGACGCCATTGCCTTGTTTCCTTCCTGAATCGCAGCGTGTCTAGTCCGGGCCACCGCCTACTCCGCCTCTACCCTTCACCTGCTTAGACGCCGCCCACGCGACTTTGGTTTGTGCCCGTCCCAAGAAGTACGGGGTACCTGGTATGTTTATTTGGCGGTTACATCGCCAGCACCAGTCACAGCATCATGCCCGAGACGCCGCTGGACAATATCATCGCACTCTACGAAGCCCTCATCGACTTGTCATAGCATCCACGATTCCACCCCGAACGCCGGGTAGCGTATTGTGGCGCGCCCGAAGAGCTTGGTTACGCGCGAGATACGCTCAGCCACGCCATCACCAGGTGGGTGAAAACC
>JAACEL010000178.1 GCA_011682535.1 Nitrospiraceae bacterium
AATGCGCGTAGGGAGCGGGAGGGTGGCGTTGAAATCGTCGAAGATGACCACGAACTTGGGAAAAACGAACGACATCAGGATGAAAACCGCGGCGCTGCCAATGATCAGCAGGAACGCCGGGTAAATCATGGCCGAAGTCGCCTTGCCCTGAAGTTCCTCCTCCTGTTCACCGAACGTGACGATGCGCCACATTACCTCTTCGAGCATACCGCCCGTTTCGCCCGCCCGGATCATGTTGCACAGCATCGACGGGAAGACCGCGGGGTGCTGTTCCATCGACTCCGCGAATGTGCCGCCCTTTTGCACGTCATCGCGCAACTGTTCGACGACCCGCTTCAGCTTGGGGTGATCCGTTTGCTCGATGATCGTGTTGAGCGCGCGGATGATGGGCATACCCGACTCGATGAGGTTGGCCAACTGGCGGAAAAACAGGTTGCGATCCTTGAGGCGTACGCGCGTGAGCACGTGGCGCAACGAATCCTTCTCTTCCTCGCCCTCGTAGGGCTCGATGGAGATGGGGAAGTAGCCCATGTCGCGCAGGCGGGTTGCGGCGGCACGCTGGCTCTCGGCTTCGAGCACGCCCGAGGTCACTTCCCCGGGCCCCTTCTTCACTTTGTACTCAAACTGAGGCATCGCCCGTCTCAATGGCGTCGAGTACGTCCGCATCAGACGTCACACGCATCACTTCCTCGATCGTGGTGCGCCCCCGGCGGGCCTGCAGCCAGCCCGCCTCGCGCAGCGTCTTCATGCCCGCGGCTTGAGCCCGCAGCTTGATCGCGCTGGCTGGGGCACGGCTGTTGGTCAGTTCCTTGATCGCGTTCGTAAACGGCAGAATCTCGTAGATGGCGACGCGCCCCTTGTAGCCGGTGTGGCGGCATGCTTCGCAGCCTGCCCCCTTGCGGAACTGGCCGTCGCCCGCGCGGTCGGGGTGGACACCGAACAGCTCGAGCGTTTTCGCGTCCGGCTCGTGGGGTTCGGCGCACTGCTCGCACACACAACGCACCAGGCGCTGCGCCACCGACGCGATCATCGTGCTGGCGATGAGGAACGGCTCCACGTTCATATCCGTCAAGCGGGTCACCGCGCCGGCCGCGTCGTTCGTGTGCAGCGTGCTGAACACCAGGTGGCCCGTCAGACTCGACCGGATGGCCATTTCGGCGGTCTCGTAGTCGCGGATCTCACCAACCATCATGATGTCGGGGTCATGGCGCAACATTGAGCGCAGCCCCGTCTGGAAGTCGAAACCGATGCGAGGGAGCACCTGCATCTGTGTGATGCCCCGCAACTGATACTCGATCGGGTCTTCAATGGTGATGATCTTGCGGTCCGTCTGATTCAGTTTGCTCAACGACGCATACAGCGTCGTCGTCTTGCCGCTGCCCGTCGGGCCCGTCACCAGCACGATTCCGTGGGGACGTTGCAGGAAGCGGTTGAACTGCTCCAGATCCTCGGGCAGACAGCCCAGTTCGTCGAGCGTCAGGAACATCGACGAGCGGCTCAGAATACGCGTGTTGACCGTTTCGCCGTGCGGCGTCGGCAGCACGCTCACGCGCAAGTCGTACTGGTTGTCGCCGATCGACGCCAGGATCTTGCCGTCCTGCGGCAGGCGCTTCTCCGCGATGTTCATGTTGGCCATGATCTTGATGCGCGACACGATCGCCGCATGGAAGCCCCGGATCGACGCCGGCGTCGGCACCTGGTGCAGGATCCCGTCGATACGGTAGCGCACGCGGAGTTGGTCTTCGAACGGTTCGATGTGAATGTCCGTTGCATCCGAGTGGATGGCTTCGAGGAACAACTCGTTCACGAACTTGATGATCGAGGCGTCGATGTTCTCGTCGCCCAAGTCTGAACCCGCGTGGTCGTCCTCGAGGCTAAGCACCGAACCCACGCTGTCCGCGTCGCTCAGGATGCGCTCCACCGTGTCGGCGCCCAGTCCGTAGAGTGCCTTGGTCACCCGTTCGATCTCGTTCGGCGTGGCGACGACCGGCTCGATGCGTGTTTTCAGGACCAGCCGGATGTCGTCGAGCAACTGCGAGTTGAGCGGATCGCACACCGCGACGACGATCGTGCCGTTGCGATCTTCCACGGGCACGAAGTTGTAGTGCGTGACAAACCGCGCCGGAACCCTGGCTGCGAGGTCTTGCGGGATGTCCATCTTCGAGGGTGTCACGTAGCGCAGATCGCAGAAGGCGGCCAGCGATCGATATACGACGCCGGGGGTCGCATATCCCAATTGGGGGATAATGTCGACCAGCGACACGTCGTTCTTCTTCGCCTCGGCCTCCGCGCGTTCCAGCTTCTTTTCGTCCAGCACGCCGTCGCGAAGGAGTTGGCGTTCAATGCCTTTTCGTTTCAGCACCGCCAAGCCTCAGAATCGCTACAAGTTCACAATTACCAATATGTTACCACAGATAAGCAAGAACCCGCAAACCGGCATCGGCCCCAGTGTGCCCGCTGTGGAGGTCCGTCTACTGCCCCAAACCCGAGTCTAAAGCAGCCAGCGAATTCCGCGCCAATTCCGCCAGCACGCCGTGACTCCCGTTTGCCACGGCGCCGTACCAGTCGCGCGCCTTCGCCGGGTCGTCCAGTTCGCGCGAGTACACGTGACCAATTTCCACGCTAAACTGTTGAATGGCAACCGGATCCGAGCATTTCGCCTGCGCCATTTCCAATGCGGCCACCCGCGGTACAGGCGTTGCGCCGTCGATCTCTCGCGCCGCGATCCGCGCCATGTCGTCCGTGGCCAGTGAGGCTACGAATGTGCCCGGATGGCTCGCGATCACACGCTCCAATTCGCCGAATGCGTCCTCGCCGGCGCCCCGGGCCCGATCCAGGTTCCGTAGCGGCACATAGTCTGCCCGGCGGGCCTCCGCCAACAGGTTCCTGCGTGCGATCCGCTCCGGGTCCGACGTGTACAACTCCGCGTAGTCGCTCACCAACTTCTCGTACGCCGCATAGGCCTCCGGATACCACCGCAAATGCGTAAACGCCACGTCGGCCAACTCCGCCTGGGCTTCGCCCGCCAGCGGATCCGACGGATGCGCTTCCGCGGCCCGTTTCAGCAGTTCATACGCGCCCGCGTAGTCCCGTTCGTCCATCAGCGCGGCTGCTTGCTGGAGCGCCGGGCGGACTTCCGACGGTTGTTCGGCGGCCACCAGGTAGTCCGGGGGCTGCTCGCCGCTGTTGCGTACGAATCCCAAGGCCTGGTACCCGACGAAGGCAAAGAAGACCACGCAGACGGCGCCCGCGAGGGCGAACCGCCAGCCGGGCCGGCGTGCATCGTGCGCATCCTCCTCCATCATTCGCGCGCGCAACGCGGGCATAAGATCGCGTTGCATCGCCGGCACGTCGCGATGCAACGAGTCGCGCAAAGCCGCCAGACGCTCATACTCCGCCCGATTGGCGGGTGAAGCATCTAGATACTCATCCAGCGCGCGCTGTTCTTCCGGCGTCAACTCTTCATACAGCGACGCGGCCATCAGCCCATGCACTCTGTCGCGTTTCCACATACGCACTCTCCACTCTATTGCACATGCCTCGATGCGCCGGACAACTCCGCTGGGTCTTCAGCGCAGATCGCCCAGTTCCTTCTGGAGTTTCCGCAGCGACCGGAACAAATGTACTTTCACACTGCCTACCGTACAGCCTAATTCCGCGGCGATATCGGCCAACTGCAGGCCTTCATAATGCCGCAGCATAAACACGACTCGTTGCCGTTCCGAGAGTCTGGGCAGGGCCTCCCGGATACGCACGTCGATCTCATGCGCCCGGACCGCCTGCTCCGTATTCATCGAAGCCGGCTCCACCGCCGCGCCCTCCGTCATCGGCACGTAGGACTCGTCGAGCCGTTCATGCCGCCTGCGTTTGCGCCGACGCAGGAAGTCAATCGCAAGGTTCGACGTCACCCGCAACAACCACGGCAAGAAGTTACCCGTGGGTTGCCACGCGTCGATCTTGCGATACACCTTGAGAAGCGCCTCCTGCGCCACGTCCAACGCGTCTTCGCGGTTGGCCGTGTATCGGAACGCGACGGCGTAGACCCGGCCCTGATGCCGCCGGACAATCTCCGCAAACGCCGCGTCTTCGCCACGTTTCAGCGCAAGGGCCAGCTCCGTATCCTCCAGCGCCGACCAGTCCATGCTTCCTTCCGTCTTCACCTATCCAACGTTACCCAGCCGCCAGGGGTTTACAGAGGCCCGGCGGCGGCCGTCCACGCCGTGCCCGAAGGGGGCACGGCGTCTGGGTTCTCAGCATACCACAACGATTGCGGCCACAGAGGCTTGCCGGAATCGCCGCAACTCCGTCACCCACCGCCATTTCCTCCACCCCCGTTTCCACGGACGGTCAAAGGGCGTGAACACTTCATTTTTGGGATGCTTCGGACGCCCCGCGCCGGGCTCCCAGCGTTCGAGGGATGAGGCCGGCGTGCAGCCGTTCACCTTGTCCTGCTACACTGTCCGTGAGCATAGCCACGAGACAGAGTCCGGCGAGGAGGCCCACACGTGAACACGATCACCAGGCGAGACATATTGCGCACCATTGGATATGCAATCGGCAGCGCTACCCTCGCCCAGACCGCCAGCCAAGCCCAGGATACGCAGACCCGGCGTCCCCCCAACATTGTCTTCATCCTCGCCGACGACCTCGGATACGGGGATCTCGGCTGCTACGGGCAAGCGCTCATCGACACTCCCTGCCTCGACCGCCTTGCCGCCGAGGGCATCCGGTTTACTCAGTGCTACGCGGGCAGCACCGTCTGCGCCCCGTCACGCTGCTGCCTCATGACCGGACTCCACACCGGCCACGCGCGTGTCCGCGGAAACAAGCTCGTCCCGCTCCTGCCGGAAGACGTCACCGTGGCGGAAGTCCTGAAGCAGGCCGGATACACCACGGCCCTCATCGGCAAGTGGGGGCTGGGAGAACCTGACACCACCGGCGTACCCAACCGCCAGGGATTCGACGAGTTCTTCGGATATCTGAACCAGCGCCATGCGCACAACTACTTTCCCGACCACCTGTGGCGCAACGAAAAGAAGGTGCCCATCGAAGGCAACGTCCTTAGCAAGGACAAGCCCGGCGTATCCGAAAAATGCGGCACCTACTCACACGACCTCTTCACGCAAGAGGCCCTCGACTACGTCGAACGCAAGAAGGACGAAACGTTCTTCTTGTACCTCGCCTATACCGTCCCACACGCCAACAATGAACGTGGACGTTATGAAGGCGACGGCATGGAAATACCCCATCACGGTCTGTACGCCGAACTCAGATGGCCCGAGCCCCAACGCGGATACGCCGCCATGATCACAAAACTCGACACGGATGTCGGGCGGCTCATGGCTAAACTCAAAGCACTGGGAATCGACGGCAATACCATCGTCTTTTTCTCGAGCGACAACGGCACCCACCGCGAAGGGGGCGCACGCCCCGAATTTTTCGAAAGCAGCGGTCCCCTCCGCGGTATCAAACGCGACCTGTATGAAGGCGGTATCCGCGTGCCCGGCATCGTGCGCTGGCCGGGCAAAGTGCCGGCGGATACCGTTAGCGATCAGGTCTGGGCCTTTTGGGACTTCCTTCCCACCGCCGCCGAACTCGCTGGCGTCCAGCCCCCTGAAGGACTCGACGGTATCTCCATCCTCCCTGTCCTGCTCGGAGGTAAGACGGTTGAACGCGACGAGCTATATTGGGAGTTCCACGAAGGCGGCTACAAACGCGCCGTTCGAATGGGCGATTGGAAAGCCGTCAGCATCCGCCCTGACAAACCGATCGAACTCTACGACCTCGCCCAAGACATTGGCGAGACCAACGACGTTGCATCCAAACACCCCGATATCATCGCCCGCGTGCAGGTGTACCTCAAACAAGCCCGGACTCCCTCAGAGATTTGGCCAGGGAAGAGCAGGTAAGACAGGCGAAGTTTCGTCAATCCAACTTCCAGCACGGTTGTTTTGGACAAGAGTGAAAACGGATTGAAGCCGCCGTGGTCCATTCCCTATCGTAGGGTTACGGGAGGCGCCGCGGCCCGGCGCGGAGGTTGGACGGTTCAATTAGGAGACAGGCCGATGGAGCAACTGTATGCGGAACGTCTGAAGCGCTACGTCACCGCCATGCGCAACGAGAAACCCGACCGCGTCCCGATCCGTCCGTTCGTGGCGGAGTTCACGGGCAAGTATGCGGGATACACCTGCCAGGAACTGACCCACGACTACGAGAAAGCCTTCGCCGCGGCGCGCAAGTGCGCCGCCGAGTTCGACTGGGACGCCGTCGTGGGCAACATGGTCTACGTGTGGACGGGCCTGACCCAGGCCATCGGCCTCAAGTACTACGGCGTCCCCGGCATCGACGTCCCGGCCGAAACGGGGTTCCAATACCTCGAGCCTGGCGGCGACGACGCCTTCATGCAGCCGGACGAATACGACGCGTTGATCGACGACCCCACCGGGTTTCTCTTCAACGTCTGGCTGCCGCGCGTGGCTACGGACGTCAGCCCCATGGGCGAGCTAACCTCGTACCGCAACAACCTGTCGTTCCTCAAAGGCGGCATGGCGATGCTCAACTACTTCAACGCCTTCGGACCCCAGGGCGAAGCCCTGCGCAACGAGTCCGGCACGGTGTCGGCCATCGCCGGCATCCTGAAGGCGCCGCTCGACATTATCGCCGACAAGTTGCGTGGATACGTGGGGCTTACAATGGATCTTATTGAGCGGCCCGAGAAAGTGCGTGCCGCCTGCGAGGCTCTTATGCCCCACCTGCTGCACGTGGCCCTCTCGGGCGCCGACCCCGACAAGAACGTGCCCGTCACCATCTGGATGCACCGGGGCTGCGTGCCGTTCGTCACGCAGGAACAGTTCGACGGAGTCTACTGGCCTACGTTGAAGCCCATTATCGAGGAAATCTGGAAGGAAGGGCACCAGACCCTGTTCTACGCCGAGGGCGACTGGACCCCCCACCTGGGTGCGTTCGCCGAATTGCCCGACGCCAGTATCGTTTACCACGTCGACCGCGCCGATATCTTCGAGACGCACAAGGCCATCGGCCATAAGTTCTGTCTGAGCGGCGGGGTCTCCAACTATCTGCTGGGCTACGGCACGCCCGAGGACGTGCGTGAGCACTGCAAGAAGATCATCGAGGGCGTCGCGCGGGACGGTGGCTACATCCTCGATGCCAGCGCCATCATCCAGAACGACGCCCAAGTCGCCAACATCCGGGCCATGACGGATGCCGCGCTCGAATACGGCGCCTACGACGGCACCCCCTTCGCCCTGGAGGACGCGGCCGTACCCGAGCCCGACGTGCCCGGCATGGCGGGTTGGCCCGAGCCGCACGTGAAGGCCGGAGTCTGCGTGCCGTGGGAAGAGAAGCGCGCCGAGCTGCCGGGCATCCAGGGCGACGAAGCGCTTGTGCGGCGCGTTTGGGAGGACAACGACGCCTGGGCCCACACCTACATCTGGCATTGTCTGCTCTCGTTCTGACTTCGTAACTATTCAGCAGCTTGGCCTCTTCGCTCATCAGCGCCAGTTCCCCGCACGTATGCACTTTCATGGAGGGAATCTCTTTCACGACCGCCAAAACCGCAACATATTGTAGTCCTTGAATCCGTTATGCCTGTATCTTGACAAAACGACCTCTGGATAGTTACGTAAAAAAGATGGCGCCGACAAAAGTCGGATGGCTTGCCAAATGTGGAGTGCGGCAGCTTGCTGCCGCTTTTCTTATGGGGAGCTTGCTCCCCGGTGCTAGTGCCTTCAACACATTTCACCGCAATACTTTACAAATCCGGAAGCAAGCTTCCTCATAGAAAGCGCAAGCAAGCTTGCGCACTCCAAGGAGCCTTTCGGGCTCAGCAACGCTGACTTTTGTTGGTGGCATCAAAAAAAAGAAGCAAAGAAAAGTGGGGAGCCACTCCGCGGCACTGGACGTTCCTGCGGTGTGGCATAATGGGGTGAAGATCGGAGGGCGGCATGATGCGTGTCGGATTGTTAGGCGCAGGACACTTCGCGAAGGCGCATGTGGCGGCGTTGGGGCAGTTGGGGGATGGGGTGGGGGTGACGGGGTACGCGCGGCGCGATGAGGCGGCGGCGTTCGCGGAGGCGGAGGAGATGGGGGCGGTGCGGATGGGGGTGGATGAGTTGTTGACGTCGTGCGACGTGGACGCGGTGTTGGTCTGTGTGCCCAATCACCTGCATCGAGCGTTGGCGGAGCAGGCGTTGCGGGCCGGGAAGCATGTGTTCTGCGAGAAACCGTTGGCGCTGAATGTAGCGGACGCGGATGGGGTGTTGGCGACGGCGGCCGACACGGAGCGTGTGTTGATGGTGGGACATCTGACGCGGTATTTGCCGGCGTATGTGACGGCGGGCGACATTCTGGCGGAGGGGCGGCTGGGGGCGCCGGTGGCGGCGTATGCAAGCCGGATGCACAGCGGGGGGAGCGACCGGCCTTGGCGGATGGACGCGGAACTGGGCGGGGGCGTCGTGTTCGACCTGCTGGTGCACGATCTGGATCTGCTCAATTGGTACCTGGGGCATCCGGAGAGCGTCGTGGCGCGGGGGCGCCGGCATGCGAGCGGGGGCTATGCGTATGTGGCGGCGACGTTCAACTACGCCGACCACAAGATCGCGTTAGCGGAAGGCGGGTTCGTGTTCCGGCCGCCGGCGGAGCTGCGGGCGACGTTGCGCATAGTGTGCGAGAGGGGCCACATCGAGGTGAACACGCATGACAAGGAGACGCCGATTCGCGTGTTCGAAGAGGGCCGCGAGGAGGAGCGGGTGTCGGTGAAAACCGAAAACCTTCTCATCGACGGATTGGTAGCGGAGTGGGGCGAGTTCATCCGAGCCGTCGACGGGAAACCCGATGGACGTCTAAGAAACGAGGACGCCCGTTGGGTGGTAGCATGTGCCGCAGCGGTGGTCCATGCCGCCGACACGGGAGACGAGGTGGCGGTTCGATAAGGAACGAGGCGGCGCGGTCCAACGCCACTGCACATAGCGCCTATCCCGCAACTCGATCTTCGGCGACGGCGAACGGCCGCACCATAGTTCGCTACCCGGCGGCCTGGGACATCATCAATCTTTGAAGCGCGCCCTGTCCCGATGCTAGCATACGCACGCGGATTCGCGCGATGTCCACTCGATAGACAGCGCGCTACTCGGAAGGAGGGCCCAGCCGCGTGACCATGCCCCAAACCAACAACGAATTGTGGGAAAGGTCCCTACGCAAGGGAATTGAGTTTCTACTCATCCTCACCATACTCGCCATCTTCCCCTACACTTCCGACCCCGCCGGCGACCTG
>JAACEL010000581.1 GCA_011682535.1 Nitrospiraceae bacterium
CGATTCGTCATCATGGCCGTCTTTGATTCCGTAACCGCGAACTTCGTTCTTCAGATATGCCCCGCACAGGTGGCTGCCGATTACGTAAGGGGCGGCATAGGCGGCGTGGACATGCGCTTGGTAGAATTCGATTCGTTTCTGGTCGTCCAGTTTGCGTGGGTCGCCGATCAGGGTGTCCGCGAGCAGGATCGGCTTGTCGACCAACGCGGACCATCGTTCGAAATCGGATGCCTTTGCGGGGAAATCCCCTCCGTTGAACTGGAAGCTCAACACGTCAACCCAGGGCGCCGCGCCCAGCAAAGCCTCGTCGGGAATGGGGTCGTTGGCCAGCCAGCGGTCGCCCAGTAGCAAGTGGTTCGTGTCATAACGGCGAATGGCGTCGTGGATGACCTGATTGTACCTTCGGGCACAAACATCTACGGCCTTTCGTCCCGTTTCGCTCCAGGGATCCTCTATTCCATGCAGCCACCCGCATCCTGTGTGCTTCTGCCCGAACCAATCGGGGATGTCGGCGAAGAAATACCCGATCAGTCTCGGGTCGTCGGCCATTTGGGTGCACCAATAACGGGCCAGCGAATCGATGTAATCTTCCCAATCGGACGAGAAGATGTCAGGATACCGCGGTTGCTTTTCCCAATAGGCGCAGTCGGCCGTATTCAGACAATGGCAGTACGGCATGTTCGCCCAGTCGTAACGTTCCCAGTTCCAGTTCGGGGTATGAATGTCCGGGAAATAGACTTCTTGAACCCAGCCAATCGAGTTGAATCCCCATTTCCGGAGATCTTCGACAACGCCCTCTTTCACCCAGACCTCATCGCTGCCGCGATAACGCGTGCGGTAGAGGTCAACGGTGTCGGGCTGTTTGAGCGCACCGGCGTCGATGTGGTTCAAGCCGATGGACAGAAACCCGTGTCCTTCCGGCGTGACAAACCACCACCGGTCCTCGATGCGCTCGGTGTGGAAGAACCCCGTCGCGTTGCCGCGGATTGTCTTGCATCCGCCGTACAGGTCGTATTCCAAAGGCGCGTTTGTGTTCATGATGGCTCTTCCCCGCCGCTGCCGGCATGGATTTCGACGGCCTCTCGATTGGCTTCGATGATTGTGGGGAGAATCGCATGGTAGGGCTCGTCGAAAAACGTCTTGATTCCCGAGCGTCGTTCGCGGTTCTCGATCCAGGCGTCCCAGTTCCAGCCGATGACATAGGGCAGCGAGAAGGCCTTGCACAGCCCCTCCCGGTAGTTATCGGCGCGCTCGCGTTGGGTCGCCGGCCATACGTGTGCGTCGCGCACGGGGAGCACTTGCTCCTCGGCGTGGATCGGCTGGTCGGACATGATGACCGGACCGCCGGTCCGCGCATGCCAGTAGGCGGCGTCATTGTCCGGGTTCTCGAAGTCCGTCCGTCCATGCACGCACAGAATCGGCAAACCCGCTTCAGCCGCGGCGTCGTATACGCAAAAGGCCTGTCGGGGCGTAGGGCGGAAATCGTCGCCGAGCAAGAGATGGTTCGTGTCGTATCTTCGCACGGTCTCGCAACACACCTGGTAGTAGCGCAACGCGATGCGCCGTAGTTCGCGTTGGCCCGATTCCTTTGTAAGGTCCAGGTCGCCGGCCCAGCAGCCGCCGGCGGGATGTTCGTCCCAGGCGGGCGCGCGGCAGAAGACGTACCCGATGAGCCGTGGGTCATCGCGCATTTCCACGCATGAATCCCGGCAGGCCCAGTCGACATAGTCTTCGAATTCGCGGCTCGACACGTCCAGATAGAGCGGACGCTCGTTGAACACCTGGAAGGGCAAGCACTCGATGGTGTGCACATACGGGACGCCGGCCCATTGATACCGTTCGTGCCGCCAGACGGGCGTGTGCGGCGCCAGCGGGCCGCGCCACTGGAACACCTCCTGGTTCCACGCGATGGCATTGAACCCCCACTCGAGCAGCGGCTGGACAACGCCTTCGCGAATCCAGGTTTCTTCGTCGCCGTAGCGTTCTTCGAACAGGTGGATGTTGTCGGGATGTTTCAGCGCCGCGGAGTCGATATGATTGATTCCACGGCATAGAAATCCGTGTCCGTCCGGCGTGATGAGCCACCAGACGTCGCGCATTTTCTCGATACGAAAAAAGCCGCTCGCGTTCGACTTGATGTCGGGTGAGCCACCGTATGGATCCAAATCCTGACTGCAAGCGCGTCTTTGCATCTCAGAGAATCCCTACGGTTTGGCGCTCGGAGGCGTCTGTTCCAGCAACGTGGAGGAGAACCCCTGGAGCCCCATGGCTTCATCGACGGCTTCCACGTACCAATAGACCTTGCGGTCCGGCGCCTCAACCCTGGCTTGCCATAGCGGGGTGTCGCCTACGCGTTCCATGGGAACGGAAACATAGCGGTCGGCTTTGTCGTTAAACGCTTTCCCCTGGAGCGCGCAGAAGTAGAGGTTTACCTCCGTGACTGCGGCTTTGGCGGCTTGGGACGTCTCCGGGCGCACGATGGCCTGTACGACGAGTGAATCGCCGTCGCGCGCACCTAGCGCGGTGAGCTTCGTCACCGGCCGGCCCCAAAGGCAGTGCGCCGCCCAGGCGCGGTAAGCCTGGACGTGCTTGGGGCTTGCCATCCCGTGGCTGTAGTTGGGGACGTAGCCGAAGCTCTTGTCCCCCTGATAGAAGGGATAGAAACCGTGGTTGTCGAAGGAGCCGAAGAGATTGTCGTTGGTGCCGATGAGACACATGACCGGTACGTTGACGCGCGACAGGAAGTAGTAGGGGTCGATGTAGGCCATGTATTCATAGCCTCGCTGGGTGTATAGGTCTTCGATGTAGGCCATGCGTTCGCGGTTCTTGCCGCCCGGGATGGGCAGATCGGTGGGCGTTGTCAGGCTACCCTGGCAATAGCGTTGGGCGAGGTGGGTGAAATTGCCCGGCCGGGCCATGGACACGAGGCCC
>JAACEL010000179.1 GCA_011682535.1 Nitrospiraceae bacterium
CGGCCAGACCGTCGTGGGTGGTCTGGTGGATAAAACCTCGCCAGCTTAGGTCCTCAAACAGTGTCATAGTTCGTCTCCTGCACGTCGCGCCGCCATGCCCTCTTGAGTCGGCGGTTTGGGGCTCGAATTGAACGTTAGAACGTAACACAACGCCCTGCAAGGGTCAAGGAGCAGCGGCGCCCCCAAATCCGCGCGCAAGAGTGGGCCATGGGGAACAAACGATGTTTCTTATGCTCCTTGGGCCTGTGGTAGCAAGTCTATTGCGGAGTGCGGAATGCGGAGTGCGGAATTATTTACGGCAACCCGGTTGCTTGGAACAAATCGCGGTGGCGAAGCCACGAAACGGCCGGCGATGCCACGTCCTGTGAGCGTAGTTAGGCCGTTTCGAGCGATTTCTTCACCAGCAGGTCGCTCTTGACAGGAACGGTATTCCGCAATCCGCATTCCGAACTCCGCAATAGAGCAACCCGTGAGCGCGTTTCGCGTGTCCAACGTCTCCAATCGGCGACTCGGCCTGTTCTTAGGGCTCGGCGCGGATACGGTTCCATGGAAAGCGGACGCCAAACTGGGGATGAGTCAGATGGCGTTCGAGGGAGCATCGCGGGGCAGAGGTTCAGTCCGCGCATTTCTTGCAGTTTTCTCGTTGTGGTGTCAATGATTCTGTTGACTTTTGGCGGGTGGATGCCGCAAACTAGTGAAGGTAAAGCAGTTTACGTCCCGCTTGATGCTTGATGAATGCCTTTACGCGGAGAACGAGGTAGGAGAGGCTATTCCCATGTCGCGGTTGACCGTTGGCAGCCTTGTGCTTGCCGCGCTTGTGTCCAGTGTTGTGTTAGTTGGTTGCCCGGTAGTGCCTCCCGGCATACCGGCTCCGCCGGAAGCGTTGTTCGAGGCGCGTCCGGACAGTGGGCACCTGCCCCTGACGGTGCAGTTCTTGAACGAGTCCAAGGCGGGCACGTCGCCTATCCGACTGTACCGTTGGGATTTCGGCGACGGCACGACGAGCAATCTGCCCAACCCCACGCACACCTATTACGAAGCTGGCCGCTATTCGGTGACGTTGTCGGTGACGACGGCGGTGGGCGCCAGCACGCGCACGCTGGGGAACTGTGTTGAGGTCACCGAGCCTTCGACTGTGGCGGGGCTGGACGAGGCTGGTGGCAGCGTGGGTGTGGACGGAACGTCGCTGACGGCCGCGCCCGGCACGTTCGCCGGTCTGGTGGTCGTAGGTATCGCTTCGCGCGAAGGTACGGTGCGCACGAATCTGTCGGAAGGTGAGATCCTGGTTTCCGACGTGTTCAGTATTTTCCACGATCAAGCCGATCTTTTCATCGATCCGCGAGACAAGCTTACGCTTCAGCTCCCGTTCGTCGCGGCGAACGTTCCAGAGGAAAATCGCGACGCGGCGCATGTTCAGATCCTGGCGCAGTTAGACAATGGTCTGGTCGTGCCGATTCTGGGTGAGGTGGGCGCCGGTCACGTGACGGCGACCCTCGGCGGGTTCCCGGCGAAGGCGTGCTATGCGGTTGTGTATCGTCCGCAGGCCGTGCTCGACACGCTCAACGTGGATGAGTTGGCGAAGGTTCTGATGCCGTACCGCTGGAACACGAACGCGTGGCGGCTGTCCTACACGGCAATGCGGCTGCAAGAGCTGACCGCGCTACGTGTAGGCAACCTGGTGAGTGTGCGTTCGTATGATCGGCGCGATTGGCCGGTGTTGATGACCAATGAGACGCTGGGCGAGATCGTCGACACCGTGGCGGGTCAACACGTTGACCTACGCGACGCGGGTTTCATCAGCCCGGCGCTGGTGTCGTCGCCCGACGCACAGTATGACTTGATTTTCTACCCGATGAACGACGTTCCGGTTACGGACTACGAGCGCGTGAGCGAGACGGCCTTCGGCACGACGGTGTTTGGCAGCGTGGTGATCGACCCGGCGCAACTCATCGCGATCTCGCGGCGCAATGCTGGCGAGGCCCTCGACCAGCAGCAGGAGCTCGAGTTCCCCAATGCCATGGCGCAGACGTTCTTCCGCGCGATTTTCCGGGGCTACGATTACGCGCCGTTGACGGCACCCAGTCCGTCGGACCACGGCAAGGGCGTCGAGCCACTGGCGGTAGCATTCGCGCAGGGCTTCGAAGACGGTGTGGCCACGTATCTCGGGCAGGTGTTCGATGGAATTGGCCGCCCGCGGTCGTTGGGCGCCAACGAATACTCCCTGCTGAGCGAGCCGCTGTTTGCCCCGTTCTCGATCGTTTCGCCTGCGTACTCGTACGCCAGCCAAGACTTCCTGTTCTACGTGACGAACCGGTTCGGCGCGGGCGACGCGCTGTCGTATATCGCCGACTCGTATGAAGGCATTCTCGAGTTGATCCGCGTGCGGACCGGTGCAGCGGGCGTCGATGATTTCGACGACGCCTGGACGGAGTCGCGCGTGGCGAGCGACATCGCCCTGGATCGATTCTTCGGTGAGCCACTTTCCGACGTGTACTGGGAATTCGCGCAAGCGCGGGCCTACCTGAATCCCGAGTCGAGCTTCATGCGGCTGAGCGACTACCAGAAGACGCCGTTCACGCTTAACGAGGAGCAGTTCGCCGCGGGTTCGTTGATTGAGCGCACCTTCCTGAGCCCTGGAGTCTCCGTCGAGATTTCCGGTGATACGCAACCCGCGTTGGCGTCGGTTCCGCCACTTTCGACCCGCGTGTTCGTGCTGCGGGCGGGCGGCGGTCTGGACGGCGACCTGCGCGTGGGCGTAAACGCCTACGAGTGGGTGGCGGACACCGCGGGCCGCACGATGAACGTGTTGGTTTACAAGGCTGGCGAGAGCGAAGGAATCGCGCTGGATGCGTTCGACTCGCGGATCACGTTGCCCGGTTTCGGGAGCGACGATGCGGAAAATGGATTCGACACGGTGATCGTCCTTGCGAGCAACGTGTCGCTGACGCGCAGCTATCCGCTGACCTTGACGGCGATGGTACAGGCCGAGGGCGGCGGCGGCAGCACGGGTGCGATTCACGGCCTCGTGAGTGATTCCGGGACCGTAACGCCGCTAGGCGACGCGGCGGTGACGGTGCGTCAGATTGCCGGCGGTCACGTGGGCGGCATTGTAGGTTCTACGTTGACGGACGTGGAAGGCCAGTACGCGCTAACGGATCTTCCGGTTGGCGCCGTTGAGGTCTCCTTCACCAAGTCGGGCTACACGGCGGAGAAGGTCGAGACGACGATTCTGGCCAACCAGGACATCACGATGAACGTCAGCATGGACCCGAGCAGTTAGGCAGGGCTTCCCCGCCCACGCCGTTCTGCTGCGCGGGCTAATGCAATGCTATTGCTGGAAAAGAAGAACGCCGTCTTCCGCATCGCGGAAGGCGGCGTATTTATTGTTTCGAACCCGCCTAAAACGTCACTTTGAAGCTGCGAAGCTCGAAGGGGGTGATGTAGAACTTGGCGGTGTTCCCGGCCGTCTTGACCGGGGTGTCGTTCTCTTCCATCAGGTCGCACTCGGTGACCTTCTTGGGCTTGCGGCTGAAGGTGAGCGCCACGTCGCCGCGCTGTCCGTAGGCCTCGTACACGCGCACGATAATATCGTTCGAGTCTTCACAACGCTTCACCGTATCGATGATGACGTTCTCGGCGTCAACGGCGGCAAACGCATCCGCCGGGGGCAGGGATCCGGCGGAGGCCGGGACGGCCACGGCGAGCAGCGGTTCGTTGAGCGCCTGGCCCTGTTGCACCGTGCCGTTGCGCCAATTCAGACCGTGCGGGTACAGCGAATAGGTGAACGAATGCTGGCCCTCGTCGGCCGTCGGGTCGGGATCGACCGGTGAACGCAGCAGCGACAGCCGCATGACGTTCTCTTTGACGTCATAGCCGTACTTGCAGTCGTTCAGGAGGCTCACGCCGTAGTCGCCCTCGGACAGGTCGGCCCAGCGGTGGGCGGGCACTTCGTAGCGGGCGCGATCCCAGTCGGTGTTCTCGTGCGTGGTGCGTTCGATGGCGCCGAACTGGATTTCGTAGGTGGCTGAACTCGAGCGGACGTCCACCGGGAACGCGGCCTTCATCAGCACACGCTTTTCCTGCCAGTCGACGTTCGTGACGAAGTCGACGCGCGGGGAGTTGGCGTACATCGTCACGTCCTGCGTGATGGCGCTGGCCTTCGTCTTGTGCATGATGCGGATGATCGCGCGAACCGGCCCGGTCTCGATCACTTCGATCGACTCGGCGGCGCCGGCTTCCCACGAGAGGTCTTCGAAGTTCGGGTCGATGTCCCACGCGTCGTTGCCGTGGGGGCGATCGTCGAACATTTGCAGCACGTTGGCGCGCTCGCCCTTCGGCACCACCTCGCGCCGCTCGACCTTGTCGTAGACGCTCGACAGATTGCCCTTCTTGTCGAACTTGATGCGCAGGTACTGGTTCTCCATGCCCGACGCGCTGGCCTTGAGCGGACCGTCGGCGCCGGCATCGGACTTGCCTTTGACGATGCGGTAGACGGCGTAGCCCATCGGCGGCATGGCCGGCGCTTCGAAGAGGATTTCCTTCGGGCCGATCCGCTGGTGGGAGACCGCCGCTCCGTTGGGGCCGATCACCGAGAAGTTGCCGCGCGGCAGGGCGGCCGACACCGCCGCGACGTCGTCACGCACCCATGAGAGCGCGTTGAAGACGACGACGGGGGTACCATCGCCGGTGGTGTTGATCTTGTCGCCCAGCGTGCGCAGCGCATTGGCGCGGACGGCCGCGGTGCGCGCGCGTGCCTCGCCGTAGTCGATGTCGCACTGGCGGTAGACCTCGTTGACGGACGAGCCGGGGAGGATGTCGTGGAACTGGTTGGTCAAGACGATCTTCCAGGCTTCGTACAACTCCTTCTGTTCGTAGCGGCCGCCGTTGAGCAGCGCCAGGGCGCTGAGGAACTCCGTCTGACGCAGTAGCAACTCGCACTTGCGGTTGTTGCGTTTGGTTTTGGCTTGCGTGGTCTGGCAACCGCGGTGGTATTCGAGGTATAGCTCGTCGTTCCAGATCGGCAATTCGTCGGACGGGCACTGGGTTTTCATGCGGTCGATGGAAGGCTGAATCAGGCCCATCTCACACTTCGGCACGCCTACGATGTTGCCCAAGCGCTTGGCGTATTCGATCATCTCCATCGTCGGGCCGCCGCCGCCGTCGCCGTGGCCGTACGGGAATGGAATCTCCTCGAACCGCTCTTTCTGCTTTAACCGGTTCCACTGCTCGATGCAGTCCTTCGGGCGCGGATTGCCGTTGTAGTTGAGCGGCGGCATCATCCCCAGCACGCGGGTGCCGTCGATGCCTTCCCACTGAAACACGCTGTAGGGGAAATCGGTGAACTTGCTCCACGCGATCTTCGTCGTAACAAACGTGTCGACTTGGGCCTTCTTGAGGATCTGCGGCAGAGCCCAGGTGTAGCCGAATGCATCAGGCAGCCAGGCGGTCGGCGAATGGACGCCGAATTCCTTGCGCAGGAAACGGTTGCCGTAGAGTAACTGACGCACCAATGCTTCACCCGACGGTACGTTGCAGTCGGACTCGACCCACATCGCGCCGAACGGTTCCCAGCGTCCCTCTTTCACACGCTGTTTGATGCGGCGGTACTGCTCGGGGTAGTACTCCTTCATCCATTCGTATTGGATCGGCTGGCTGCACAGAAACTGGTACTCGGGGTAGCGGTCCATGTAGTGCAGCACCGTCGAGAATGTCCGGCCGCATTTCCGCTTCGTCTCGCGCAACGGCCACAGCCACGCCGTGTCGATGTGCGACTGGCCCGTCAGCGTCAGTTTGCCCATGCCGTAGCTGGTTTCGAAATCCTTCAGACCGCGCCGCAGCAGGCGCTGGGCCTTCGGGATCGAATCGTAGTAAGCCGGCGTGTTCTTGCGCTGCAAGTCGACGGTGTAGAGCGCCTTCTTCAGCAGTTCCATAAGTTGCCGGCGCGGGGCGTAGTTCGAGTCCAATTGTTCCCATACGGCGAACACGACGTCGCAGTCCCAGTAGAAGTCCCAGATCCGCGGGTGCATCACGCACAGGTCGGCGTATTCGAAGTGGTGATAGGTGTCGAAGCGCAGATCCGGCACGCCCTCGAGCACGAGGTCGAATTGCTCGCCGCCCTTGGCTTTCTCCGTGAGGTAGAGTTCGTCGCGATTGCGGTCAAGGCCCTGGAATGGCTTGGCGTTGACGTAGGCGAGCGACTCTCCGCCGGGCCGTATGCGCGCGACAACGCGCATGCCCTTCATGCTGGCGGGTACCTTCACCGTCATGCGGAACCAGGTGGTCTGATCGAATCCGCCCCAGCGATCGTGTACGTTGAACGGTTTCCAGCCCTTCTTGGGCATGCGTTGGGGGCCCAGGCCGGGTCCGGTGAGACAGGCTTCGATCTTGCCGATCGGCTGGCGTTGCTCGTAGATGGTTTCTTGGATCTCGCGTAGACGGGTGCGGAGTTGGTTCGCCTCATGAAGGCGTTCGGCATCGAAGTTGGGCATGGAGGAATCCTTCCGTTGTGGGTGAAAAATGGCCGTACAAACGGCCGACTACGGCAAGAAGTGTTCCGGCGAAGTGGCGCGGCCACGCAATGCGCCACGGGACCGTTTCGTTTCGGCTGCGCCGCTTACTGCATCAGAACGGCGGGCTTGCCGTCGACCACCATCGTCTTGCCATCGAAGGTGCCCGTCTTGGTGATGTTCATGGCATTGACTTCGATGATGCCGTCCTTGAGCGAATAGGTGCCTTCGAGACCCTCGGGGGCCACGCCGTCCACCACACCGCCTTTGAGCAGGAGGTTCGAGTCGTCTTTGAACGTGATCGTCATGCCGTCATACGACCACACCGTCCCGACGAGATCGGCGGCCGCCATCGGGGCGGCGTCCGTGGCGGGCTTGGTGGCGGGGGTCGACGCGCCGGTGGGCGCGGGAACGCTACGCTGAGCGGCCGCCGGGGAACCCGCGTCGCTGTCCGGCTTCGAACAGGCCCCGATGGCCACAACAACACTCAGGATCAATAAGCAAGCTAGGAACTTCTTCATCATTCGTCAACCTTCTCTATGTTCTTTCTCACTTGGGTAGATGTCATTGCCTACGAACTGCCGGCACTCGGCCGGGAACCGCTACAACAAACCGCCATGTTAGCACCGTGCCGTGTGAAATCCAATGTTCCTCGCCTCCGAATCGCCGGATAACTCCGCTGTGCTGCGCGTGGCAAGCTCTGCCTCGCAGCCATGCCAAACACGACACCCACCTGTTCGGTGCCGGCGTAGCTGAGCGTAACCCAGGCATCATCTGGCACTTCATGCGCGCCACAATACGCCACCCGGCGTTCGGGATCCGCCCCAATCCCACGCGTAGCCCACGGTCTATTTTCGTTTCTTCCGCTTCGGCTTTGGTTTCGCCGCCGCGGCGCGTTCAGCCCCGAGCTTCTCGTAGGGCGTAGTCCGGTGTTCGCGCCACATCCGCTTCATCGCCTTCATCTCGGGGTTCGGCTGGATTACGCGCGACGTGACTTGGTTCTTCTTCAACGGGTTCCATTGGCCCTTATCGTTCTTCATCACCGGCATGCGCTTCGCCACCCCGGGCGGCGCCGCCACCTTCGCCGGTTCGGCCGCGTACCAGTAGGCCACGCTCGACATCTCGTTGCACAGATGATTGCCGTGGCCGTGCTCGATGGTGACCTTGACCTCTTTCTCGAACCGCACCGGGTTTTCGATGTGATGCACATAGCTGGTCTGGTACCCGCCGGTATTACCCTCATGGATCGACGATCCGTTGCGCATGAAGGTGTTGGGCTGCATGCCCCACGCCTGATTGAGATAGTCCTCGCTGCCCGTGCCGTGCAGGTCGGGCGGCCAGTGGTAGCCGTCCACCCAGATCATGTCGTCGCCCTCGCCCCACCACGTGCCCTGAAAATTCGTCACGCTCAAGTTGCAGCCGATGTAGTGTCCACGCCCCTTCGTCTCCAGGATGACGTAGTTGTTTCGCCACGCCGTCCGCTCCTTGTTGACGATATCGGCTTCGGGCGTGTTGACCGTGATCTCGTGCGCCCAGCCCCCGAACGGGTTTTCACGCCGGAACTCCGCGTGGAACAGCAACTCATCCTCGGGCAGGTCGTCTTCATACGTCTCGTAATCGATGTAGAAATACTGTGGATGGTCCTCGCCGCTCTCGTTGACCAGCTCGATGACGGCCCGTTCGTGGAACGGCATCTGCACATAGCAGTTCAGCGCGCAGCCCTGCTCCATCTTGTTGTTGTGATGCGTGGACGCCGTGAACAGGAAGCTCTCGTAGCTGTTCACGATGGTATGTCCCAGTCCGAAGAAGTCGCCTAGCGGCACCAGTACACTGGGCGTCGCCGCGTTGTCCCACGTCATCTTCAACATCGCTGAACGATAGTGAAACGGCTGCGTCATCCAGATGTGCGTGATACGCCCCGGCCCCTTGATGTCGGCCAGCACCCGCGTCTCCCCCTTCTTGAACCACCAAAAGTCCGAGTTGCGCCCCGTAACGTCCCAAGACGAACAGCGCCCCGCCCTGGCCCGTCTGCGCTTCGTCAGTTCTCCGTACATGCCTTGTCTCCTCTTGGCGTTGTTGGCCTGCAAGAATGCCGGACAGTATCGGTGCTGGTGAAGCGGATTTCAAGCGGCGAAAAAAAGGCGCGTTGGCGCGTCGGGATGAATCTGCTATCATCGCCGGGCGCGTGGAGACAGGAACGAAGACGCGGCGCGACCCGCCGCCGCGGTGGAAGGAGGGAGCGTGCCGGCCTTTTCCGATCTGATGCAGTCGCTCAACGGGATCGTCTGGGGTCCTGTCATGATTGCGCTCCTTGTGGGCACAGGCCTCTACCTGACGATTCGCCTGGTCTTTGTGCAGATTCGGCTGTTCGGGCACAGCGTGCGTTGTGTCGCCGGGAAGTACGACGACCCCGGGCACCAGGGCGAGGTGTCGCACTTTCAGGCCCTGTCCGCTGCATTGTCGGCCACGATCGGCACCGGCAACATCGTCGGCGTAGCCACCGCCATCGCGTTGGGCGGGCCGGGGGCGGTGTTCTGGATGTGGACGACGGCGCTGGTGGGCATGGCGACGAAATTTGCCAGTTGCTCGCTGGCTGTGCGTTACCGCATCTTCGAGGCCGACGGCCGCACCGCGGGCGGTCCGATGTACTTCCTCGCCAACGGCCTCCATAAGCCTTGGCTGGGCTTCCTGTTCGCGCTGTTCGCCGCGTTCGCCTCGCTGGGCATCGGGTGCGCCGTCCAATCCAACAGCCTCGCCGACGGCTTGTTGCGCATACTGCCCG
>JAACEL010000582.1 GCA_011682535.1 Nitrospiraceae bacterium
TAGGTCGCCAGTACGATCAGCGCTACGAGGACCAGCCCGGCGGTGAATGCCAGATGGGTTGAGCCGAGGACCATGCGGGCTGAAGGCCAGTAGTCGATGGGGGCGTTCGGCCCCATGAGGCGAAATACGGTTGTGATCCCGCCTGCCGCCGCCGCCGCCGCAACGGTCAGCGCCAACTTGCGTTGCCAGCCGGGTCGGTCGGCGCGGGGGTGAAAGAGGTAGGCCGCGGCGAAGAGCAGGCCGAGAAACCAGAAACCGTTCACCCAACCCCAGGCCGCGAGAACCAGCGGCAGGACGTAAACCTGCGAGGGCCGTTTTTCGATGTAGCGCTCGAGCGAGAAGACGGTGGCCCCGAAGAGCAGAAGCGGCAATGCCCAGTCCGCGATCAGGACCGCAGGTCGGGCCAGGAGCGCGGTCGAAAAGAGCAGGAACGAGCACATCAGGTGGTCACGGTTCTTCTTCTTCAGCCCGAGGAAGAGGAAGAAGCTTCCCATCATCGCGACCAGCGAGCGCGTCCACGGCTGGCCGCCGTAGATCAGCACCGTGATCACGGCGAAGACCGAGACCATGCCGACGTACTCCATTTTCAAGCGCCGCCCCCAGACCTCTACGGGGCCGCGCTTGTAGTTGATCAGGACCGGTTCGTCGGTTTCCATCGATGCTCCTCGGAGGCGTTGGCCTCGGAAGATCCTTGCCCGCACCCGAGGACATGTCAAGCCCGTCACGGATCCGGAACGCCCTGGATCGAGGACAGTTCAGGAACTGATTGGTATTCGAACAGTGAATTCGGCTAAGCGGTCACGGGGGGAAGACCCACCGCTCGCACGACCGGAGGGCCCTCGCCGAGGGCGACGTGATCGTGCCCTGCACGCGCAACGTGCCGTTTGCCGAGATTCAGGGCCTTCCGGGCCGGCCGCCCGAGCCCTGCGAAACGTCCGCGGTAGGCGCCGACCCTAGCCCGCATATCTCACCGATAGTCCGAGGCGGTGTACTTCAGCGGAGAAATCGGCAGGAATTCTGATTTCGGAGGCGATTTGTGGTCCCATGCCGGTGCACGAGTAGTTCGTAGCTCCTCCGGGGACATTTCTTCCCTCCGCCGAGCACACCTCTCACAGGTGCCGGCGTGAGATCTCTTGTTTTCTGGCGGAAAGAGTATTCAGACCTGTAACGACATGTAGTGGATTCGGAGGTTCTGGAGAATCGTCGCGAAGATCCGTTGATACGGATATCCGGTCGCGTACCTGACCCAGATTCTTCTGACACTGAGTGAAACGAGGGCGCCGATTTTCAAGAGCTTGCTCCGAATCGTGCTGCACTGTGCTTGAGCAAGCTCCGTGCCTTTGAGACCGACCCGGCGCAACTCAGTCATCAGAATGTAGGCAACACCGGAAAACCAGAGACGCAAGTGGTTTGCCGAGAATGTGGCCGAACTCGTGCGATCGGAGAAAAGACCCAACTGCTGCTCCTTGATGCGGTTTTCCATGTCTCCGCGGGCGCAGTACAGATCTTCATAAAGCTCTTGCGCGGAATACTCTTCCTTACTCAAAGAGGTGACTACAAAGCGGGGATTCTCTTTGCCGCGAAGTTGCTCGGCCTTTCCGACCACTCGGCGCGAACGGGTCCAACTTGTCAAGGTCCGGAAGTTAAAATCACGGTAGTAGCGCGCGGATTCCTGGGTCTTCCAGAATTTCTTCTTTGCCTTCTTCATCTGTTTGGCAATTTTCGCCACCAATCGCGAGCTTCGAGAGAGCCCCAAGATGTAATCCACGCCGTTCTCATCACACCAATCCATGAGGCCAGACCTACAAAATCCGGAGTCTCCCCGGAGGATGATCTGGACTTCAGGCCATTGCTCTCGGATCTGAGCGACCATCCGTGCCAACTCAGCTTCAGCACCCAAGGAGGCATCGATATTCGACGGCCTCAGCCTGGCGCACAGCAGGTGGTCATCGCAGAAAACGTACAACGGCATGTAGCAATAGCAACCGTAGTAGCCGTTGAAAAAACTGCCTTCCTGTTCGCCATGCAAGGGGTCGTCCGTGGCGTCAAAATCCAGGATGATTCTGCCTGGCGCCTCGGGATAGGCGCGAAGAAAAGTGTCGACGAAAAACCTGTCAACCATCTCCGGATCGCACACGATCTTGTGGTACCGATGGTAGTGCTCGACGCCAGCCGGCGCCAACTCAAGACGATTCAATGTGCTCTTCCCCGCGAGGGGGTAGCCCTTGTCTCGTTTTCTTGAACGCTGCTGGCCGGTAGGGTCGACCTTGCCGACCATCGTCGCCAACAACGCATCTGCGCGAAGGTCATCGTGATCGTTGACGTCCTCGTACCCGAGCGCGATGCCAAAGATCCGCTGGGACAAGAGCTCAAGCTTGGTGTGCTCGATCAAACCCTGACTGCGATAGTCGATGAAAGAATCAGCGAATCGCTCCAACAGTTTCGTCCCAATCGCGACCTCACGAAGCAGAAGTCCGCCCCCTTCCGTCGTAATCCGACCACCGGAGAAATCGCAGACTACCCTTCGAAATCCATGACCTTGAAACTCGAACTGCTCGGGGATACACTCTGTTGGCACGGTTATTGGCTCCTTTTTCGTGTTAACTGTCATAACATCAGTATTTTAACACGTTCTCGGAGCCATTTTTCCTTTTATTGGTGAGATATGCGGGCTAGCCTAGCTCGTCGTCCTCATCTTCCGGGTCGACCCTCTACGGCGTGTACCAGATCGGCGAAGCGAAAGCGCGCTCCTGAGTAGTCATCGGAATCTCAGCGTCAACGTTCTCAACGTTTGAAGTATTTGACGTCACAGCCTGTCCAACGCGGCGTCCATCGAAAACGAGGTATGGACGACTGCTGCCTCGTGCCAGGTATTCCAGCGCGATTCGCATCGAACCCGGATCATTATCACGCCCGAAATTTCTTGCT
>JAACEL010000180.1 GCA_011682535.1 Nitrospiraceae bacterium
GACGCCCAACATTCAGCGGCGCGAATCGATCGCATTAATCTACCAGACGACGCGCGGGATGGACCCGTCGCGACCGATCATCGACACGAGCGGTTACACGCACGTCGTCACCGACGTGGACGACAACCACGACTACGAACAGGATCCGGTGAAGTTCGCCGCGCTCGAAGATCCGCTGATGGACGGGAACCCGTTCCGGAACCATCCGAACGACGCGCCGTACGCGGGGCAGCCTTTCGTTTGCAGTGAGTACGGGGGCATTTGGTGGAACCCGAAGCAGAAGGACGGCAAGGCCTGGGGCTACGGCGATCGTCCGAAGTCGGAGAAGGAGTTTCTGGCGCGGTTCAAGGGCCTTACGGAAGTCTTGATGAAGAATCCGGCGATGGCCGGTTTTTGTTACACGCAGCTTACCGACGTCGAACAGGAGGTCAACGGTTTGTACACCTTTGACAGGAAGCCCAAGTTCGATCCAGAGGTGATTGCGGCCGTACTGCGCCAGAAGGCAGCCATAGAGCAGTAAGCCTGAAACGCGCACTTTGTTTGGCGGACGCGGTTCTGAAATAGTTGTCAGGGCCTCAGCGTATGCCTATACTGTACGGGATGCGACCTCTGAGGAGGGGTACTATGGCTACTTTTGCGTACACAGCGCGCGGACGGGACGGCAAGAAGCAGAAGGGCACGATGACGGCCCAGAGCCGCCAGGCATTGACCCAGGCCTTGGCGTCTCGAGGTCTGACGATAGACAACGCTCAAGAAGTGAAGCGGAGCGGTGTCTCGGGTAAGTTGGGCAAGAAGATCAAGACGGCCGACCTGCTCATCTTCACGCGTCAATTGTCGACAATCGTCAGCGCCGGTCTACCTTTACTTCAGGGCTTGGACATCCTCGGCGAGCAGACGGAGGACGAGGCATTTGCGGCCACGATCGACGCGGTGGCTTCAAACGTCGAGAGCGGGCAGTCGTTCTCGGATGCATTGCACGCGTTCCCCCGCGCATTCCCCGACCTGTATGTCAGTATGGTTCGGGCCGGTGAGGCGGGCGGCGATCTGGACGGCGTGTTGCTCCAGTTGGCCGACTATCTCGAAGCGATGGAAGATCTGAAGCGGCGGATTAAGTCGGCCATGACGTATCCGGTGGTCGCGTTTTCGATGATCATTCTGATCGCGGCGGGCCTGATCGTGTGGGTGGTGCCGCAGTTTGCCGAGATTTTCTCGACCTTCGGGCGGCAATTGCCGGGGCCGACGCGTTTGCTCATCGCCATCAGCGAGGTTCTGCGTAGCTGGCGCGTGTTTGTGTTCCTGGCGGGCCTGATCATCGCCATCGTCCTTCTGAAGCTCTACGGGAAGACCCCAGCCGGCGCATATCAACTGGATGCCCTCAAGCTGCGGTTGCCGGTGTTCGGCAGTCTGTTGCGCAAGGTGGCCATCAGCCGTTTCACGCGTACGCTCAGCACGCTGACGCGTAGCGGTGTGGCCATTCTGCAGGCGCTGGAGATCGTCGAGCGTACCGCCGGTAACGAGGTGTTTGCGCGTGCGGTGAAGGAAGCGGGAGACAGTGTTCGCAGCGGTGAGACGCTCGCGGAGCCGCTGGCGCGTAGCGAGCAGTTCCCTGCCATGGTGACGCGGATGATCGCGGTAGGCGAGAAGACGGGCGCCTTGGAAAGTATGCTGTCGAAGATCTCCGACTTCTACGATTCGGAGGTTAAGGCCACGGTTGATGGCCTGACGAGCCTGATCGAGCCGATTCTCATCATGATGATGGGTATCGTGGTTGGCGGCATCGTGATCGCCCTGTTCATGCCCATCCTCCAGCTTTCTTCGCTGGTGCAATAGGCTGACGTAAACGCCTGAAGCGGGGAGGGACGCGCCGTGAGCGCTGTTCGCGTTGGATTCATTGGTTTGGGTTCGATCTGCCGCGGCAGGCACGCGCCGGGCTCGCAGCGCATCGATGGCGTCGAGACTTGGCGTGTCGAGCGGGACTTCATCGACGCGATCCGCACGGGCGCGGAATACCATCCCAATTTCGAGGACGGCATGCGCTACACGCAGGTGGTGCAGGCTGTCCATGATTCCAGCGCGCAGGGGCAAGCCGTCCAGTTGGACTGAGCGCGGGCCTTTCCCCCGTCTGACTGTCCATAGAAGCTATCCGGATTGGTGGGCCTGGGTGTGTTAGCATGTGCCATGGGCATGTGTTAGCGCCTGTGGGGTGTCGAGGGTAACCTGCGGCTCGACGAACTCAATAGGGACGGGTGTTTAGAGACGATCAAGTGACTGTTCGAAAGTACATGAAGCAGGCGATGCGCGCCGACGTGATGTCGGGGCTGACTGTGGCGGTGGTGGCGCTGCCGCAATCGATGGCGTATGCGTTGATTGCGGGTGCGCCGCCGGTGTTCGGGCTCTACACGTCGATTGTAAGCTGCATCGTCGGGGCGTTGCTGGGCAGTTCGCGCCACCTCATTACCGGGCCGACCAACGCCACGGCCATCATGTTCGCCTCGACACTGGCGGCCCAGGGCGGAGAAGGCGACCAGATTGCAGCATTGGTGCTCTACACCTTCCTCATCGGCGTGGTGAAGTTCGCGTTCGGCTTGTTTCGCCTCGGACGTCTGGTGAACTATATCTCAGACTCGGTGATCATAGGGTTTACGGCGGGGGCGGGAGTGTTGATCGTAGGCAACCAGATCAAACATGTGCTGGGCGTAACGCCGCCGGGGGTGCATGGCGGGGGATTTCTTAACACGCTCTTGTCGACGTTCCGGGTCGCGGGGGAGGCGAATGGGTATACGGTGGCCATCGCAGTGGGGGCGTTCGCGCTCATTCTGATTCTCCAACGGATCAACCGCCGCATTCCGAGTGCGCTGGTGGCGTGTGTCGCGGGGGCGGTGGTTGTCTATGCGCTGGGCTTTCACGAGAAGGGCGTCACCATCGCGGGCGACATCGGGACGATCAGACGGCAGTTGCCGCCATTCGGACTTTTCAGAATTCACTTGCCCGATGTGGAACGGATGATAGGCGGAGCCGTGGCCGTGGCGGTGATTGGCCTGATGGAGGTGACGGCTATCAGCAAGTCGATCGCGGTGTCGTCGGGGCAGCGGCTCGATTCAAATCGAGACTTCATGGCGCAAGGCATGGCCAACATGGTGGGCGCCTTCTTCTCCAACTTCGCGGCCTCGGGCTCTTTCATTCGATCCTCGCTGAACTACCAGAGCGGGGCCAAGACGAGGCTGGCGGGTGTGTTTTCGGGGCTGTTGGTGGCCGTGGCCGTTGTAACGATGGGGCCCTGGGGCGAATATATTCCCATCGCCGCACTGGCCGGTCTGCTGATGCTGGTAGCCGTGCGGATGATCGACCGCAAGCGCTTGGCGTTGGCCTGGCGTGCGGGTGCGGAGAGCCGCATTGTGCTCGTCGTCACCATCCTGGCGACGCTGACGCTACGTATCGACCACGCCATTTACTTGGGCGTGTTTCTTTCGCTGGCCTTCTTCATCCGGCAATCGACCGGGGCGCACGTGTCGTTGCTGCTGCGTGAAGACGGCAACCGGTTTCGCGAAGTGCCGATCGACGATAGCAGCGAGGCGCAGGTCAACGGCGAGATTGTGGTGGTGAACGTGATCGGCGCGATGTACTTCGGCTCGATGGACGAGCACCAGCGGCGGATCATGAGCGTCATCGACTTTGGTCCCCGGGCGGTAGTGTTGCGGCTGCGGCGCGTGGTCAGCATCGACAGCTCGGGCCTGGCGGTCCTTGAAACGGTGTGCGAGCGTCTGCGCGTGAATGGTATCCCGTTGGTCCTGTGCGGTGTGGACGAGAAACTGGGCGCCATACTCAGGCGTTCTGGCCTGATCGGGCGGATCGGGTCCGAAAACGTCATCGCGTCGCGCGATCTCGTCTTCAATTCGATTGAGGCGTCCGTTGCGCTTGCCGAGTCGCTCGCCAAGGACGCGGAAGCGCGACTTGGGTGAGTAGACGGCGCCTCTGCACTTCTTGAACGTGCGTTTGGGCTTTATCAGGCGCCCGTTCGATGTGGACGCGCTTGCGCCGCCTACTGGTTATCCGTGGCTTCGGTGAGTGATGTGACGTTGTCCAACGTGAAGAAGCCGTCGAACCCGCCGTAGCGGTGAATGTACTCGAACACGAGCAGCGTGTGCGGAGAAGGGGCGGAGAAAGTCTGGTGGAGTCCGGCGCCGGGGCCGCCGACGAGGTCGAGGAGAAACTCCATCCCGTCGCGGCCGAGGGCCTCAAACGTCTGCTCGATGTTGTTGGTATTGAAGGCGAGATGGTGGGTGCGTGGACCGTAGTTGTGGACGAACTTCTCGGTCGGTCCGGCCGTTTCCTCGTTCTCGTAGGGGGAGATGCCCGAAGTGAAGACAAGCGCGAACCGTGCCAGGGGCAACCGCACGACGCTGGTGATTGAGTTGGACGGTTCCACGTAGAAAGCCCCGTCGAAGGTGTAGTTCGTCAGATTCATGAACTCGAGCACGGCAGCGTTGCGGTCGCGGGCACGCAGGCGCGTCGCCGCATGATCCAGTGCGCCGATGTGGATCTGGTAGGTTTCCCTACTGTCGTGCCAGACCGCCTCCAGCGGTTTGGACGCGGCGTCCCGGTAGCGTCCCGGTGAGCCGGCGCACTCGATGTAGCCGGTGGCGTTCCCGCTGAGCTTCGACGGCGTTGTCTGAATCCATCGGCAGTGACCGCGTTCTTCGGGCGATTCCGTCTGGAATTCGACACCCAGGCTCTTCTGAATGGACACCAGGCGATCGAGGTCATGGGTGTGGAAGACGTAGCTTTCCAAGCGTGTGTTGGGGAGGCCGGACGATTTGGGGAAGCGGTTGAGGTGTTGAAAGGGGCTGTCCCCGTCTTTGCGGCAACGCAGCAGCACGTCGGCCGAGTGTTCTACGCGAAGCACATAGCAGCGGTGCGTGTCGTCCTCGAAGGCGTCGGCGCACGTCAGCCCAGTGTATCGGAGCATCTCCTGAACCGCCGGCACGAGGTGGCCGGGCTCGGTGTTGATAATGACGCAGGCTAAGTCGCCCACCAGGCCGCCGAGCCCCGCCTGGGCGCGTGCGGCCACTACCCGCGCCGCTCCCTCACGCAATGCGGCGTCGCTGTTGCGGAACACGTTCAGGTCGGGCTTTGGGGTCATCATCAACCCTCCTTCGCGGGCGAGACGTGTCAACGCCCGGAATTATGATGCTTTTTTGTTTGCAAGCGCAATTTTTGTGAAGAGGTCTTTGAACACCCCGTTGCGCGACACGTAGATTGCCTCGCGAACCAGATGGCGCGAGGCGTCCGTGGTCCAGGTGATGTCGTCGTTGAGGATGGGGCTTGGAATCGTGCTGGACGGCACCCACCTGTCATTGATCAGCCAAGCTACCGCCGAGATGTCCCAGATGACTTTCGCCCACGCATAGTGGTCCTTATGGTAGTCCTTGAAGATCGAAACAAGGTAGTCGCCGATGGCGCCCTGGCCTTGGAGATGGCGCTCCATTTCGGGGAGCGTCGTGAGCAGGTGCGAGGCCACCCCCATGCACGGGATACGGACGAGGGGCACGCCCGAATCGAGCACGACGCGCGTGGCTTCGGGATCTTGCTTGAGATTGAATTCCATCGTGTCGGGCCAGTGTTGCGGATGACCGCCGAGCCATACCACCACGATCTGCTCGATGATCGAGGGTTCCAGGAGAATGGCCGACGCCACGTTCGTGATCGCGCCTATGGCGACCACGTACAAGGGCTCGTCGCCCGCCGACTTGGCGCGTTGGATGAGATCGAGTGCGGCCGGACTGGCGTAGGGATGTTGCCAGTCTTTGAGGAACCCCGTGGAGCCCCGGTGCGCAAGGCCTTCCGGTGAGACGCCGAGGTGTCCCAGGATGCGCACGATCTCTTCGTAGCTCTTTTCCATGCCATCGCCAGGGCCCTCCGAACGGCTGTTGTGGAAAGGCGCGGCGTAGATGGCTTCGACATCCATGTGTTCCTTGGAGAGCATCGCGTAGACCACCGCGAACTGGTCGTCGATTTCGTTGTAGGTGTCGGTGTCGAGCACCATGCGCACCTTGCCCGATGGCGGGGCCAACCGCGCGGTCCTCAGTTCGTCCGACAGGGGAGGGAATGTCATGTTCGTTCCTTTACTCGTTGACGAGGCGGGGGCGCCTGTTCGTTTCCTGAACTCATCCGTGGCCAGCTCGGCGATGCGCTGACGCACGGTTTTCCCAGCGATTACTTCGTCGTGGCGATAGGGGAACAGGTAGATCTTCCACTGCCTGTCCATCCCCGGTTCCACTTTGAAGTGCCCCAGAGCCGTGATATAGCCTTCGCTGGCCTTGTTGTCGTCGACGGCGTATTCGTTCATGATCGGGTCAAAGGCCGCCACCGTCAGGCAGCGTTCCTGGCTTTCGTCGCAGACCGTCAGCCAGCCCTCGCGGGCGTAGCCGATGTACTTGTCACCGTGGGCGTAGGTTTCGTGACCCGGAAAACGAAGGTAGTCATGCGGCGGCCCTGCCTTGTGCGTAACGGCGTCGTCCGTGAATGGCGCATCGCCGTCGTAATAGTAGTAATGCGCTCTCATTTCGTTGGCCGAAAAGATCGCCGGGATCTCTTGCGGGTGGATCGTCCACGATTCTTCGCCGGTGTAGGTCAGACGATACGCGACTTCGATGTATCCCTCGTGGGCCGTCACCCACTGCTCCATCGTCATCGGGGGCGCGGGTTGGGTCGAGGTGAAGTGGTAGGGGAAGTCATGCCGGGTGTAATAGGCGTCACCGATCCACCGCGCTTCCGCCACGTCGTTCGTTTCGCCAATCCAGTAACAGTTCTCGGCCTGCGCCTGGATCGGGTTCCAGGGCGAGGTGTTCTGCCAGCCCCCACAGGGCTTATACCGCACCCCGTCGCTGGCGTGCTTGCCCGATTCATCATAGCCCCAGATGCTCAACTGAACGGCGCCGCCGCCGTGTTCCAAGACGACGTTCGTGTCCCAGTCAGCGCCATAAAGCAGGAAGATCGTGCCGCCATACGAACGGTTGACTCCGGCGCGCACGAGATCGTTCCCCACGAATTCCGTGTCTTGCTGACGGTTGAGCCAATACTCGTCGAGTCCCACGCACCATTCCTTCGCCGACCCCGACAGGCCGTAGCATCCCGCGGCGATGAAATGGGGTCCGCCGGGAAGCAACGCGTCGTCACCGTCGGGCTCGCCCGTCCCGTCTACGCCGATCGCGAATGCCGTGACTTCATGCGTGCCATGGCCGAACGGCATCGGCGTCCACGTGAAGGCGCGAGCCTCCGCGCCACCGCGTGGCGGCGCGCCACCCAATGGCGCGGAGGCGGTGAGCTTCTTCATGAGTGCGCCGTCCACATACACGTGGACTTCAACGGGGCCTGCGTGGTCTGGGTCGGCCGCCCAGCCCGAGATCGTCTTCTCGTCGACATGGTCGAGCGAGCCGGTGGGGGGCGCGGCGAGGGCCGTCATCGACAGCGTGGCGCCCAGAACAAGCACACGGGCATTCGACAGCAGCCTCAATACATCCTCCAGGGCACGGACATCACGTTCGTGCGGGCATTGTTCAGCAGCTCGATGCACTTCTCATGCATCGTTTCCGGTCTCCCAACGTGCTGGTCCGCGGTTCAAATCTCAACACGTGGTGAACTGCACAGCACCCACGAGTCATGATAGAGGAGCGGGGCGGATTGAGCAAGCCGCGAATGATGGGGCAAGGCGCTTCAAGTGCGGTCGATTTCCGCGAGCCCCGTCTACGGCGCTTCCATTTGCAGGATCACGGAAACAGGCGTTCGGTCTTCGCCGACGACGCAGTGGACTGCTGCGAATTGCTCGACGCGTATCGGATCGGGCATGTACCACGCCACGATCGCATATCGCACGGAAGGCCTCGGGATTCCGCCCCGTCATCCAGGCGCGCACTAACGTTGTCTCACTCATCGGATTCCTTCCTCCTGGCAGCATATCACGAAGATGTTTGAAGAAAAGACGGAGCCGGACGCGGAAAATGAAGGGCGAATCGCGCAACGGCGCGGTAGTGACCCCCTTGCTATGCTTGTGGAAGGCAAGTACACTTCCCTTGTTTCCATACATGCTTGTGATGCCGTCTTGTTCGGGATCTGCGGGGGAACACAACAATGGAGATTACCGTCCGGCTTGCCGCGTTTCTGGGTGTGTTCGCGGCTATGGGGCTGTGGGAGTTGCTGGCTCCCCGCCGCGCGCTTTGCGTGTCGAAGGTTCGCCGCTGGTGGTGCAATCTGAGCATTATCGTCGTGGATTCGCTTGTGCTCCGGCTCGCCTTTCCAGTCGCCGCCTTGGAGATGGCCGTGCTCGCACAGGAACGCCAGTGGGGTTTGCTCAACAACGTCTCGATGCCCCGCGTGCCCGCACTCCTGCTGGCCGTTCTGCTACTCGACCTCGCCATCTACCTGCAACACGTGATGTTTCACGCGCTGCCCATGCTCTGGCGCTTCCATCGCATGCATCACACGGATCGCGATCTCGACGTAACGTCGGGACTGCGTTTTCACCCGGGAGAGATCCTGCTGTCGATGGTGATCAAGATTGCCGCGATCGTGTTGATTGGCCCCGTGCCTGCGGCGGTTATCGTGTTTGAGATCGTTCTCAACGCCACGGCCATGTTCAACCACGGCAATGTACACTTGCCGCTCGGGCTCGACCGCGTTATGCGTTGCCTGGTCGTCACGCCCGACATGCACCGCGTGCACCACTCCATCATCCGTGAAGAAACCGACAGCAATTTCGGCTTCAACTTTCCATGGTGGGACCGCCTTTTCGGCACCTATCGCGCCCAGCCGCGCGAGGGGCACCTGGGGATGACCATCGGTTTGCGCGAGTATCTGGACGAACGCCCCACGAAACTGGGCTGGCTGCTGGCCGTGCCTTTCACGCGGCAGGCATAGCACGTGGGCCTTGACGGTCTGTGGTGAGGGGAACCCGAAGTGGCGCTCCTTCTCTCCCTTATTACGCAGCATGTCCGTCAGTACGCTGGGGAGGGTTCTAATGGGGATCAGGACAGACTTATCCTGGACAGGCGGGCCTCTTTCGGGGCACTCCGCCACATCCAAGCATCCACGGTAGGAAGCGTAAGACCCTGGTTTCCATGTGCAGCCGAATCCATGGGCAACGGCAAGAGTGCAACTTGGGAACGAGCGTAGACTTTTCGGGCTCTTTGGAGTGCGCAAGCTTGCTTGCGCTTTTTGTGAGGAAGCTCGCTTCCGACTTTCCAAGATCTTGCGTAACACAACGTTACATGCGT
>JAACEL010000583.1 GCA_011682535.1 Nitrospiraceae bacterium
CACTATCTACCACCTGCGCGAAGGCATCGAGCGGTTCCTGATCACCGACATTAACAACCCGGCGGCCACAGCGCGGGCACAAAGCGACATCCCGGTCATGTTTGACTGTATCGCCTCGGCCTCGGCCCCGGGTTTGGCTCTGGCTGGAGTGCCGAAGTTCAACCATGTTCCTGGCGGTTCCAACCTCCTCTACATGGACGGGCACGTTAAATTCGTGCGGTACGACGAGAACGGTGTCTTTCCCGTGAACGGAGAAGCGGCGGACCTGTTATCGAACTTCCTCGCCGGCAGATACTAACAAAGATCAAGTAGCATGGGGGGTGGCATAGGTATGCCCCCCCTCTATCTTTTTGTATACTGAAGCCCAACGGCGAGCGCGTCGGGTTTCACGGGATTCTGAACCGGGTATCTTCCATCACTGGCCGAGTGGGCCGTGGAAAGGCAGAGAAATGATAGAACGACGCGGAAATCTGTTTCGAACAATTTGTGTCGTGTCTTCGCTGACGGCCGCCCTGCTCTGGGGCAGTGCAAGCAGGGCCCAGCAAGGCAGCGCGAGTAGTCCGCCAAAGCCGGCCTTAGGGTCAGCCAAAGTACAGACTGCCGAGGACGCCTATCGCATGCGCCGAATGGCCGAGCATCATGTCTGGATGAATGGGGCGGGTGTGGCGATCCTCAATTGGTTCGGCGAGGTCGGGGGTTATCCCGAATATGGCGTGTACTCGAGAAAAGTTCTCAACTACCTGTATAGCGCGGCGGAAGAGGTCCCGGAGATAGACGGATACCGCTGGCCCCTGGCGCCAGGCGTCCCTGTGTATGAGACGGGCGATCATGGGGCGTATTACGTAGGCCTCGCTTTCATCGATTCGTACCGCCTCTACAAGGACCCCAAGGCGCTCGAATACGCTGAAGGCCTGGCGCGTTGGCTTATGTCTATCGCCATCGAGGAAAACGGCGGCTATACCTGGACCATGAACCAGGTGAGTGATTCGAAGATGGTCGGCCTCCACGGCGGGAGCGCGGGGACCGCGACGCTGTTCGCACAGTTGTATCGCCTGACCGGGAAGGAGGACTACAAGAAATATGCCCTTGGCGCCGGACGGTGGGTTCAGTCGCAGGCAATCCGGTCGCGCGGGGGATACGCTTGGAGCGAGGACCGCGTTAACGGGGATATCTCCCGGTGCCACGGAACCGCGGGGATGGTCTATACCTTTTACTTTCTCTACTTGACCACCGGCGACGATACTATGAAAGAGTATGCCGAAGGGGCGTTGCGCTGGCTGGAGGCCATGGCCGTTGAAGACGAAGGAGGCTACATGTGGCCGAAGCAAGAAGGGGGCTCAGAGCCGCGGTCGGGTTTGGGCCGCGGTATGGCCGGTGTGGCGGACGCCTTTCTCATAGCGCACCTGGTCAACGAGGAACCTGAAAACCTCGACCAAGAGATGTTCGGGTACTCGACGTTACACTTTTGGCCGAAGGGGAAACTCAAGAAGACGGACTCGCGGTACTTGAAGTACGTGCGCGGCGCTTGTGACTGGCTGGAAGCAAAGGCGCTGCGGCAGGGCAACACCTTGACCTGGTATTTGCCTGGGGACATCGGCTATCCGAAAATCAACGCGCGCATGTGTATGGGGGTTGGCGGTATGGGCATATTCTGGCTGAAAATGTATGATGCCTTTGGCGGCGAGAAGTACAAGCAGTTGGCCATCGCCTCGACGCGCTGGCTCGAAATGACGCGGTACCGCGTTGGCCGCGCCGGGGCCTGGCCTTGGACCAATACGCCCATCCCGGGTCTGGACATGTCCCAACGGTACGCCCACTGGGAGGACGCGCTCGTTCTCGCCGCCGTGGGAAAGCGGCTCGACGTGCCCGAATTGGTTCAGACCGCCAAGGACACAATGGACACCTTTGTGGCGGTCGCGACCGAGCAGGATGATAAACTTATGCTCCGGTCCTGGGTCACGGAGAAACATCTCGAACAAGCGAATGCCAAGATAAGCCAGGGTGAGATTGCCCCCTGATTTGACGCCACCGGCAAAAGTTTCACGAATCGTCATTGCTACCGGGCAACGCCCATTGCAATGACGGAAAAGGGAGCTGCCTGACTTTTGTCGGTGGCGTCTGATTTACAGTAAGGGCTGTTTCAGAATCGTTGTCAGCCAGCGCTATGCCGAGAGGATTATGTGATGATGTTTCGTCTGAGAAATGGTTTTGGCTTGGTGCTGATGGTCTTGTATTTGGCTTATTGCACGGCCGGGTACGGCGCGGAGGATCTCGAGGGAGTAGCGTATGGCCCGCGGTGTCTCTACGACATCGACGCCATCAAGGCCGCTTCACTCGATGATCTGGAATGGAATGAAACCGGCCGCACCACGCTGGACACCGGAATCATCGAGATACGCGGGGAGTTTTCGAGCGGGCAATTCGCGACGATTGCGCCGGCCGATGTGGCTGCCGGGCGCATTAATATCGTGAAGATAAAGCTTCACCACCCCGTGATATTTCTCATTCCAGCGGACTATCCCGATGGCCCCGGACTGGGATGGGTGGGGTTGGGTGCGGTGCAAGTGGTGCGGGCCCTGGAGAGCCAGCGCGAATTCGCCGTCGAGGCCGTGAAGCGATACCATGTCCCGCTCATGTTGCATGCCAACCGCGACGACGATTTTGCTTCGTTGGGCATACAGAGCGTCACGCAGATGGCCGTCAATTCCAGGGCCGTCGGCCGGCTTGTTAACAGCGCGACGATCAAAGCGCAACGCATGAACTATTTCGCGGCCCTCGCGCGAAAAAACTCGTGCGCCATCACCGTGGCCGGCCGTCTTCTTGAAGAACTGGGCGGGAACACGGACAAGGGCGCCGTGATTCTTGGTGGGTCAAAACAGGGCGCGGGAACGTGGCTGACTTCCGCCGTCGACGACCGGGTC
>JAACEL010000584.1 GCA_011682535.1 Nitrospiraceae bacterium
TGGGGGGAAACAGGGAAACAGGGGACGTTCCCCTATTTTGATCTCTTGTTGGCTCCTTTTTCGTGACACATTAGTGGAAACAGGGGACGTTCCCCTATTTTGATCTCTTGTTGGTTCCTTTTTCGTGACACATTAGCCCTTAAACAAGCGAACTGTGAATGTTCAGAACGCTGGGGCGGCGACGGGTTTGTCGGCGCGAAAAGCGTCCCGCAGCCGCGGGAGGCTTGATTGGTTCGCTTCGAACTGTCGCTTTTTCATGCCGTTTTCTTTCCACAATATATAGCGGCCACGCGAACCGGGACATCCGTATCCCGGCATCTAAAACCATGCCGTCAACATCGCAGCGGCTTCGACAGTGCGTCCATAATTCGGAACAGCACTTCCTGCCACGGATTCCACGACAGCAGCCGATAGATGATCTTGCGAGACTGACGCACGATCTGGCACGGCACACGTATGAACGCATTGAGGAACGTCCTGAACTCCATACGCAGAACCTTGCGCTTCTCGGACTTGTACTTGGCCTTCCACCGCCCCGTCTCGGGAAGCAGCAACGCCACCCACGATTTCAGCGTCCACGCCAAGGATGCTATCACCATATACGCCCAGTTACTCTCAAGAGTGTCAACCGGCATCCGCAATGCGAAGACGCCGCCTTTCAACTGGGCATTCAGGTTCTCCTGATTGCACCGGTCGTTGGCTGAGAACACGATATCCGATGCACGCAATCGGCGATTGTTCGTGATATAGAAAAAGTACCGCACTTCGTCGAACAACATGTCCTCACCACGAGAGACCGTCAGGTTCTTGCACACGACCACCATACGATACGCCTTCGAGCACGCGCACGGCTGATAGTCAAACTCGGCCACTAGTTCCGAGTCCAGCCGGATGTTCTTGAACCGGCGACGAACTACAATCTCCTCCTTCACATTCGTCGGCCGACGGCGCGGAAAAGTCTTGACCTCGTACTTCGCCCGACGTTTCAAGGCCTTCCACGCCTCATCCTGCAGCGAATCCGCCAGTTCCACCAAGTTCGCCATCGCATCGATCCCGAAGATGAACTCCATGCCGCCGGCATCCCAGCGATCCAGTTCGGTCGTCTGGCTGAAGTCCGTGTCGCCGCGAACGGTGATCTTGCGGAATCCCGCACGCCGGCAGAGATCGACGGCCTTGTCGATCCACCGCGCCGCATCCTCGTGACTCGGCCGGTTGCCGCTGCGATTGACCAGGAACAGAACCTCGTTCGTCTGAGACAGCGAGACCACCAGCGGATGGTAGCCCCACTGGCCTTTGTAGGAGATGTCCATGCCCTTTTTGCACTCGCCGGTGGTCGGGGCCATAATCCCGTCGACGTCGATGATCGCCTCGTCGAAAAAACTGTCCGGCTGCTGCCGCCAGACCTTGATGCGAATCTCGTTTATGGCATCCATCAGTTTGTGGATGTCCTCGACGGTGAAGCGCCGGCAGAAGTCGCCGGCCGTCGTGGGGTCCGGGATCCGTTCAGCGTCGAGGGCGTTGAGGTAGACTTCATCATTGCGGAGCAGTTCGATGTCCTCGAGGCATTTGCCGCCGCAGAGGATGTTGTAGGCCATGTTGAGAATGTGGTCCGACTCGTGATAGGGCAGGTGCACCTTGAGCAGGTGGATGTTCTCGTCGAGCGCTTCGATCAGGCCGGTCTGCCGCGCGAGCTTGTGAATGACCCCGATGCCGCCGCAGGCCACGCCGCTGGTGCGGTCAGCCACTTCGTAGTGTATGTTGGATGCGGCGAACATTGGTTTGGGTTGGTCTTCGCATTGTCTTTTTTCAAGTCGGCTCTTGATTCTTCGCTTCCGTCGTGCGATTATTTTCCGTGTAGTCTTGTTCACTCGAAATCCCTTTCAAAAGTGATAATGTCTTCGGTGATGATAACTGTCAGACCCGAAAAGCGAAGGGGTTTCGGGTGTTTTTTCGCCGACCGCCACAAAAACTCCTTCCAAGGTCGCTGGTTTAAGGTCTAGGGACGGACGGCGGACGGCGAACCGCCGAGCGGCAAGCCGGGGTCGGGCGGGAGTTGATACTGAGAGGCTATTGCCTGTCGGCATTGGAGTCCTCAGCGCCGGTGCGCCTCACGCCCAGGGCCGGCAGCATGCGGAAGCCCAGGCGGATCGTCATCTCGACTGCCTTGCGGGTCAGCGGTATCAGGACGACCACGCCGGCGACGATCGCGACGTAGATGAGAATCGCGACGGCCTGGAGCTTCAGCAGGTCGCCCGTTGAGTCATCACCGATAGCTCCGGATGCGAGCATGAAAGTGGCCCCGGCGAGGCCCAGCACCATCGCGAACACCCAGAGGCAAACGAACGCGCGCGTCTCATTCCAGCGCGCCAGCGACTGCCTCTGTCGCACCGGCGGGCCGCCCCAAATATAGCCGCCCGGCGACGCTGATCCGCCGAAGCGAGGGTCCATCCGGGCGAAGTCGGCGGCGCTGAATCGCCGTCCGTACGATCGCGCCAGCGCCTGATATGCCTGGGTCAGGCGGCGAAACTTCCGCGCCGAGTCGCGACGGTCGCCCGGACAGTTGTCAGGATGCCACTGGATCGCCAACCTGCGATACGCACCGCGTATTTCCCGCAGGCTCGCATCATGCGAAACACCCAGAAGCTCACGCGCTTCAGCTTTGCCCATCATTTGTGCATTATATCACACAAATGTCGTCGGGCGCGTCCGACCGGCGATTTCTCCAGGACAATCGCATCCAAACGGCGCACGCGCGCCAAGGCCCCCCGCTAAACGAAGTACGCTGTTGCCGCCTGCCGACAGGTTACCCCGCTCTGATTTTCTCCGCGGTATTCCTCCTCCGCCAGGGCTTCACAGGACAAGCCGCGTTGAATGCCGTCGCCGTTGTTGCCGTTGTCGTTGTTAGGGAAAGAGTGTA
>JAACEL010000585.1 GCA_011682535.1 Nitrospiraceae bacterium
CACGTTCTCTGAGCGCGCCTTTGAGCACGAACTCGGGATGATGGCCGAAGTACTCGCCGTCCCAGTAGAACCCAGCCGTTTCGCCCGGAAGGATGTAGGCCGTGTCGCCGACGATGGCGGTGATGGATGCTACGTCGTCGAAGGGCAAGTTGGGGGCGGCGCCGTAGAGGTTCGTGCGGGTGTCGTAGACATAGCAGTGGTTGTAGTAGTGGGTCGTCTTGAAGCGCGGGTGGTTGTCCCAGGTGCGTTCAATCGTCGAAGCTTGGCCATACTTGGACGCCAGCGAGCCGTCGATCCGCATCAGTTGCTCGTACTGGTATCCGGCGGGCAGCAGGATGTAGCGGTCTTCGTAGACGGCCAGACTGGAATTGCCGCCGGAGCCGGAGATGGGCAGGTCGCGTAGGCGTTCCCAGGTGTCCGCGGCCGGGTCGTAGCGCCAACTGTCGACGACGTTGCAGTACGTGGTGGCGTCGTAGAAGGCCACGCCGCCGATGAAGTAGAACTGACCTCCCACCTCGGCTGATGAGACGATGCAGCGCGGCGTGCCCGGGCAGGGCGTCAGTTCCCGCCACCCGGCCTCGAGGTTGGCCGTGTCGAGCACGATCATCCGCGCGCCGAGGCGCGGAACCTTCCCCGCGCGGTCGTTGAGCGTGTAGAACTGCTCCCTGTCATAGTCGGCGCCGCCGAGCGAGTAGATCTTGGACCCCAACGTGCACGTGCCCGCCCAGCACGAGGGCGACGGGAGCGCGGGCAACGTGTCCCACACCCATTGGCCGTCCTTGCGCGAAAGGCGATAGCCGTCGGCGTAGGTGTAAGGTTCCGAGTAGCTGAACCCGCCCCAGGCGTACAGCGCATCGCCGACCCGCGCGCCCTGCATACCCTGGCGTCGCGCGCCGGGCAGGGGGGGCAGTTCCACCCAGCCCTGCGTCTCGTTGGCGAGGTCGAGGCCCCAGACCTTGTCCAGGAAGCCGCGCGGATACACGCCGGTTTTCCAGTCGTTGTCGGCGCCGCTACAGAAACCGCCCACGCTGATCAGCCAGTTGTGAATGACGGAGACGAGATTGTCTTGCAGTCCCTGCGGCATCGGGGGTCCCGCCGACCAGGCGATGTCGAGCATCTGGGGCACGCTTTCCCGCGGCTGCGGGGCCGGCGACGCGGGGATGGCGGCATGCGCACCCGAAACGAGCAGCGGCAACGGCAACAGCATGACGGCGAAACACAATCTCCACATGCGGCATCTCCCTTCCGGCAATCGCTCGCTAGTAGGTCTCGGGCAGCATCACCTGCAACTCGCGCGGGGTCTTCCACATGCCGCGCGTGAAGTCGGGGATCTCGACCGGCTTGCTGCCGCCCGCGATGGAGGCCTCGCTGATGGGGCCGATCACCGACCATGCGGCCGCATCGTATACGTCCATGTCGGGCTCGATGCCACGCCGTAGCGCGTTGATGAGGCGATAGTCCTCGATGAAGTCCATGCCGCCGTGTCCGGCGCCCTTGCTCTTCTCTTCGAGGGCGGCGCGCACGGGATGCTCGTGTTCTTCGTAGTACTGGCCGGCCTTGTCCCAGCCGTGCCCTTCGGTCACGCCCTCGATGTGGATGAGTGCCTCCGGGTACTTCTGGGCGATGCCCCGCGTGCCCTGGATGAGGATGTCGCGGCTGTAAGGCCGGGGTAGATTGGTGTCATGCTGGAGCACGATCGTTTGGTCGTTCTTCGTACGGATCAACGTGGTGACCACATCCGACAGCTTATACCGTTCCTTGGCTTGCTCGCTGTCAGCGCCCCACTTCGCGACGGCGTACTCATGCAAGCCGCGCGTCGCGCAGCCCATGGAGACGAGGTAGTCGAACTGGTTTCCGCGGTTGATATCCATGCACTGGGCCACCGGGCCCAGGCCGTGGGTGGGATAGAGGTCGCCGTTGCGTTTGATCGAGTGATCGCGCCGCCACAGGCCCTCGCCGCCGTCGCTCCACTTGACCGCCCGCAGGTCGTGGAGGTAGCCGCACTCGCCATGCAGGACTTCGCCGAACAGCCCCTTCTTGACCATGTTGAGCAGCAGCAGTTCGAACCGGTCGTAGCAGCAGTTCTCCATGATGCCGCAGTGCAGACCGGTCTTCTCGGCCGCCTCGACCAGTTTCCAGCAATCTTCGACCGTGTAGGCCGCGGGCACCTCGGTGACGGCGTGCTTGCCGTTCTCCAACGCCGCCAGACACACCGGCACATGCCACCGCCACGGCGTCGCGGTGTAGACAAGGTCCAGATCCTCCGTTTCGCACAGGCGCACGAAGTCGTAATCCCCCCGCGAGTAACCGCTCGGCCTCGGGAAGCCCGCCTTCACCACCATATCCTGGATATTGGCCACTTTGCTTTCGACAATGTCGCACACCGCCGTGATCTGCGCGCCTTCGATCTTGAGCAGGTTCTTGACATGGCCGGTGCCCATGCCCCCGACGCCCACAAACCCGATGCGCACGTTCTCGATCGGCTTACGTTTGACGGATGCGGGATCCGGCGCACGTTCCGTCAGCGCCCCCGCCGCATTACGCGCCATTGCCATCCCCAGTCCCGCGCCCACGGCCACCGTCGCACTACTCCGCAGGAAATCTCTTCGTCTCATGTCATTGCTCATCATCGCGCTCCCGAGTTTCACTTCTGTGGTCCAACCTAGAAATGATACTACTCGGGCACCGGCGATCTTTTCCAGTACGGTAGGCGGAAAGGGGCTCAAATCCACACTGTTGCACTTGCAGTTAGATTACGCGCAAAGCTTAAGGCATAGTTTTTTGGCTCCTCCGGTTTTCGCGTACTTCGTTCCGATACCGTATGACAAGTGGGCGGTCGAGATGACTGGTACCATGATGTCCCGCCTGATGAACCGGATTTCCATACAATCGCCGTTCACAACTCAATCCTGTTT
>JAACEL010000586.1 GCA_011682535.1 Nitrospiraceae bacterium
GTTCGGGTGCCGGCTCAATCCCATGCTCCCGGAGAATGTTCTTGACCGTGGTATCGCACAGCGTGATGCCGAGATTCTGCAGCGCGCCCTCAATATGGCCGTATCCCCAGGTCGGATTCTCCTTCGCCATTCGCACAATCAGATCGGCTATTTCCTGCTTGGTGCGTGGACGGCCAATCTTCCCGCGCCGGTCGCTGTAGTCCCATTTCTTCGCTACCAGTTCTCGATGCCAACGCAGAATCGTGTCTGGCGTCACGATGGTAGCCAATCCTCGAAGAAGCTTGCGGCCAAGGGCCTTACCTTTCACAGCCAGCCGACGACGCTGGTCATCATTCAACAAAATGCGCTTGTTGCCTGGCTTCTCCCGAAGCACTTGGTTCTCCGCCTGAAGATACTCAATGATACGCTGCTGTTCCTGGTTCAGATGCCAAGCCAGAAACAGGACAAGCAAGTGCCAGGGCTTCAAGATGAATTTAAGCATACGATATTGATACTCCTTCCCAAGTGAAAGGAGTATGATCCCAGCCCAATGGAGCCAAGTCAATCGACTGACCCAAGGTTCGCCGACTCTCGGCAAGTTCCCTTCATACATGCGCTTACAGCATCGATCGAATATTTTCACCCTACGGGTGCCATGCAAAAAGAAGGGGCCAGTGGGCAATTCCATAACCCACTGGCCTCATTGGTGTTATATGGTGGGCGACGCTGGACTCGAACCAGCGACCTCCGCCGTGTGAAGACGGCGCTCTAACCACCTGAGCTAGTCGCCCAATCAGGAACGGAATGTTAGCATATGCGTGGCGATCCGATCAATCGTCGTCGCCGCAACCGCCGCAACGTCGGCATTGCTGGTCAGCCGCCCCGACAAAACGTGGATGAATACTCTTGGCTGACGCGTTTCCAGCTACGCGATTACACTCGCCCGGCACGACTCGGCAAGGTATTGAAACTCAATTCCCCTCCCGTTTTGCTTGGCACCCCCTTGGCACCCGTGCCAGATGATGGGTACATTTTCAGTAGTTTGGGAGGTTTTGGGAGGTTTGGCCGTCGTGTAAGTCGTTTAGAATCAACGACAGGAAGGAGTGGCGGAGAGGGTGGGATTCGAACCCACGGTACCGCGAACGCGGCACAACGGCTTTCGAGGCCGCCGCCTTCAACCACTCGGCCACCTCTCCGCGCGACAGGGACAGGATCATACCAGATGGCCTACGTCTCGTCAAAATCTCCGCCGCCGCCTGGCTTCACGTGACAATCTGAATCTTGCCCCGCCGAATCTCCTGAAACGCTCGCCGCAAGTGCTTCCACACCAACTCCGGATCTGCCTGATTCGGCTTGGTGCATGGCGTCCAAGAGACGTGGTCACGGTACGACCACGCGCTCAGATAGTCGATATCGTGCGAAGCCATCAGCTTGGCCGCATAGTAGACATCCGATTCTTCCCCCGCGTTGAGTTGCCACGCACACACCCATGATTCCACCTCCAGGTCATGCTTGCCCCCGATCGTCACTGCGGCGCCGGTGTGCCGATCCACGAACTCCTCCTGAGACAACGCATCGCCGCGCCGCCAATACGGATCGATCCCGAACACGTCCAGATTGCGCGTCTTGCCCACTGCGTTCTGAAACGATTTTGCGTCGCTCGTCATTACACACGTCGATGTCACGAAGTGCTCCCCACATGCCTTTACGTAACCGCACAGCTCGCTCAAGAATCGCAGCATCGACTCCGCGCGGAATTGACCCACCTGACGGGTTACCGTGCGAGGCATCGTCACTCCATACCGCTCGCGGAACAACCGCATGCAGTCCTTGCAGCGGCACGCCCATTCCCCATCCGTCAGTTGCCCCAGATAACCCGCCAGTCCCCAGCCGGGCTCGTCCAGGAAAAAGCCGCCCGGTTCATACACCTCCACGAACGACTCAATCGCATCCCTGAAGAACGCCCGAACCGCCGGCTTGTTCGGACAGCTCTTCGGGATCGTTCGTCCCGTGTTCGTCACGCAGTTGTGTTCCGGATGCTGCACCGTGAAAAGACTGGGCACCGCCCCGCACGCGAACAGATTTCCGTACCCCCACAAGTCCACCATGGGGACCATGTCCAGTTCCTTCGACGTCTCAATGCAATACTTGATCTTGTTCGCCATGTACGCCAGGTCCGATTCCGTCACCGGAATATAGACCCCGTCGCACACCTCGCCGATCTGCACCAGATCTTTGCGCATCGCCTGTGGATAGGGAGTGGGGTGGTAGGCGATGTTGAACCGGATGTCGTTTGCCCGCGTTGCCATGTTGCGTGCCCTCCGAAACAGATGACTTGTTTGAGGAGATTATCAAACCACACACGCTCCCAGCCCTGCAAGCCAAGATTACAGCCAGGCAAATCTGATCACATCCGCGGAGAGTGGGGGGAGGGGGGAGGGGGGAGCGAAGCAGTGAAAGGGGGCGTGGCTCGGGGAATGCCGCGCCCCCTTTCGAGTTTTCCCGCACACAGCGGGATCACTGCTCAGTGGCCGCCGTAGCAGCCACCGCACATGGGTAGCACCTTTTGGAGAAAGCAACAAGGGTGCCAATTCTCGCCAAGATGCAAAACCAGTGAAATCGGTCCAAGACAGGTCTCTGGCATGCCGGAATCCGACAGACTGACCAACTACCGCCGCCCATTTTTCGCCGCTCTCAGCCGGGCATGCCGCCGGTCGCCTCCGTTACGGCCGCTCGAATGTCATCGTGAACGTCACCGTTGTTGCGGGCGCGGCGGGACAATCCAGTGTGATGCGCGTCAGTGTGCCTTTCCTCTCCAGATCTATATCCGTTGCTCGTTTCAGCGCAACACACTCGTGTGAGCACCGCCCCCCTCCCCAACGCACCCGCCCGCGCACCCGCCCGGAAATCTCGCCAGTATCAATA
>JAACEL010000587.1 GCA_011682535.1 Nitrospiraceae bacterium
ACCTGCCAGGACCCCAAGAGCAGCCAAGGCCCGACCTTCCAGAGGCCCAGGAGCCAGGAGGATAGGGTCAACGCACCCACTATCACCGGAACAAGCGCAAAGATCAGTATTTGTTGCAAGTTTCGCGAATCATCCGGGCCATCCATCATACCTGCTCCTTGTCCTTCGCCAAATTCTCCGGTGCATCCTCCTGCTGATTTTTGTTATCCTGATTCTCGACATGGCAACCACACCCAGGGCCGCAACCGCTGCTAGACTTATTCATGGACTCCTTGAGTATTGCCCAAATCCCTTTTTTGCCTGATTTCACTTCGCTGTTTTTCTTTTCCATGACTGTTCCTCCTTATGTTTCTATTAGTTAACAATTTTCGTCACCCACTCGCTTGCTGCTCAGCCTCCTCGATAAGGCATAACCCAAGTTCGAGCAGGCTCAACACGCACGGGTCCACTACGCGGTAGTGAATGTTGTTTCCATCCCGCCTGGCCCGGATGATGCTTCGGTCGGCAAGGCGCTGTAACTGATTGGAAACAGCCTGCGGTTTCATCCCCACGGAGGCTGCCAACTCCGTCACGCACAACTCTCCCGACCGAGCCAAGGCGTGAAGCAAACGAAGCCGCGTGTCGTTGGCTAGAACCTTGAATAACGCCACGAGTGCCCCGGCTTCCGTGATCAGCTCCCGATCCTCCAGGGATGGCTTGAGGGAACAAGCAGATAGTTCGGTTCTTTTTTCTAAAGCCATTAGGCCTCCTTGGTCAAACACGATTACATGATATCGTGGAACGCTTGAATTGTCAAGCTCATTTTTGATGAAGCGGCAAAAAGTCCTTCAGCGCCGCAGTGATCACAAGATGTCGTGGGTTTTTGGGCGACTAAGCCACTATATATTGTGGCAACGCGCAGGGGATGCGACTTTTTTCAGTCACATCATTTTTCGGGCATTGAGAAGAGGCCTACCAATTGGCTTCGCACGAGCTCAGGATGCTTGTTTAAAGTTTTGGTGGTAGAGCGCCTTCCACATCTTGCGCTGGCGGTGCCAATGGGGGACGGCGGCGATGGGGCGGACGTCCCGCTCGCGGATCGGGTCGCGGCCCTTGACCGTGCGGGGGAGGAACAGGATTCCTTCTTGGATGTCCGGGGCGAGGTTCAGCAGGTTCATGATCTGTGTGATCCTGGCGCGCGTAACATAACCGAGCCGGGCGAGGTCGGCGTAATCCCTCACCTCCCCGCCGCGGACAAGGCCGTCGAAACGGATCGCCAAGGCCATCAGTTTCGAGAGGCGGGGCACGTTTCCCGGCTCGATGGTTCGGTCGTCTCCTGGGGATGATTGCCGTTTCTCCGGCCGTTCCTGGGTTGGAAGCTGAACGTCACCTCCAAAGCACCCGATCTCATGCCCGCCCTATCGTGTTCCGGATATCTCATTCAATCTCCTTTCGGCTGCGAAACTCGGCCTCAGTGCATAGAGCCTTAACGCCCGGCGAACGAAAGGTTACTGTCACCGTGCCGTCCCGTCCGTCGTAACCGATACGTTCAATGAGCATCCTGATGATCCGTGACTGCTCGCGGGGGGAGAGCGATTCCCAGACCGGATCGAAAACCGACAGTGCCCGGGCCAGGTCTCGTTCATCCACGGCTTCCCTTTGGAACGAGATGACTTCCTCGCGTATGGCGGTCATCCGCTGTTCCAAGGTACGGATTCGGTCCTGCAGGTCGGCGAGTTGATCGGTTGCGGACCGGCCATCGGAGGCGGCTGCAACGGACTCACCCACAAGCTTCCGTAGCCTGGCGTGAAGGCGTTTGAGCTCTCTCTCATGGCCGCGTCGTTCGACGTCAAGTTCCGCCATCCGTTTGTCGCTCTGTTCCCGCACTTTCGAAGCGGTCACTGCAAATAGTCTCTTCGTTCGTCCCCAAGCCGCGGATGTGTTCGACCACAGCGGTTTCGATCTCGTGGGCATTGAGCGACTTGGTGGGGCAAGAGGACCATCCTCGCTGTTGGGCGTTCAGGCAGACGTAATACCGGTAGCGCTTCCCATTCTTGTTGGTGTAGGTGTGCACCATCCCCGTGCCGCAAGGTAGGCAGTAGAGCAATCCCTTCAGCAGCGCTCCGTACTTGTTGCGCACTTCCTTCCCTCCAGTACGACCGTTCCTCCGAAGTGCATCCTGGACTCTCTGCCACAGGTCGCCATCGATGATGGCGTCGTGCTCTCCGTCATAGATGCTTCCTTTGTAGTTCACCTTCCCGGCATAGATGACGTTTGTGAGAAGGCGGAACAGGCTGTTCTTGGTGAACGGTTTTCCGCCGCGCTCGTTCCCTTTCTTGGTGACCCAAAGTTTTGCCCGCCATCCGCGGCGGTCAATCTCCTGGACGACCGGGATCAACGCCTTATGCTCCAGGTAGAGTTGATAGATCGCCCGGACCTGCGCTGCTTCCTCCTCGTTGACGACCAGTCTCCCGCCCCTGGAGTCTACGTCGTACCCAAGGACCGGCATGCCACCGACCCACTTGCCCTTTCTGCGTGCCGCGGACATCTTGTCTCTCGTGCGCTCGGAGATGATCTCTCGCTCGAACTGTGCGAAGGAGAGCAGGATGTTCAACGTGAGCCGCCCCATGGAACTGGTCGTGTTGAACTGCTGGGTGACAGAGACGAAGCTCACCGCATGTTTGTCGAAGAGCTCCATCATGCGGGCGAAATCCAGGAGAGAGCGGCTCAAGCGATCACCTTGTAGACCACCACGCAATCGATGTTGCCGGCCTCGATATCGGCAAAGAGACGCTTGAGAGCGGGCCGATCCATGTTGCCGCCGGTGAATCCGCCGTCGTCGTAGCGGTCGGGAAGGCACACCCAACCTTCGTGCCTCTGGCTGGCGATATAGGCCTCCGCCGATTCGCGCTGTGCATCCAGGCTGTTGAATTCCTGGTCGAGCCCCTCGTCGGTGGACTTGCGGGTGTAGATGGCGCAGCGGATGGTCTCGTTGATCCGCGAAGTTGACCTGTGGTCAGATGCCCGGCTTTGGTTACTGGTTCTGCTCATTCGCTCCACCTCTTGGCTTTACGGTTTCCGCCTTGGGCAGTCCCACCGTCGGCGATGCCGAAGAAAAGGAACCCGTTCCATTTGCTGCCCGTTACCTCCTTGGCGATGGCGGAGAGGGATTTGTATCGTCGACCATCGAACTCAAAGCCGTTGTCCAGGACCTTGACTACGATGTCTCTGCCCTGAAACTCGCGGGCGAGCAGCGTGCCGGGCAGGGGCAGCCTGGGGAGACTTCTCGGGGAGACTTCTCGGGGGCAGGGGATGAATTATGGTATGCCCCTACCCACAGCAAGTGAATCTTATCAGCCATTTATTCCCTCGTATTCTTTGGGGACAGGACCTGTTCAACGGAAACGAACACGGTAACCTTGAAACGAGAAACCAGATCATCTTCGAGGCATTTAAGCTATAGGATTATCACAGAAACGAGTACCTGGTTGTAAAGCTGT
>JAACEL010000015.1 GCA_011682535.1 Nitrospiraceae bacterium
GCACTTGCCTTGCCCGCCGACCTCGACGTGTCTCGACACGCTGTCGCCCGGCAGCTTGTGCCAAGTACCTGACCTGACGCGATCTTCACACGCTCGCGACGAAACCCGGTGAGATATCCGGGCCAACCCCGGAAACTGGGGATTCTACAGATGTAACGCTTGTGAAGTCAACGCGATTGCCGCCAGTCCGAAGGACGGGACACCCTATGGGCGGGGTCGATTCCGGCCAAGTGGCGGTAGAAAACTACGCTGAAATCTAGCCACAGTTATCCCATCGCGGCCTTGTCTTGTCATGGACTGTAGTAATTGTACGTCATCTTGCTGCGGCGATAGTGGGGTTGTTCCCAGAGGCGTGGGCTGGCGGGAGCCGCCGACTCTGCCGCGTTGTGGTAGATGTGGAGCTCGTTACCGGATAGTACGATCAGCTCTTCGCGAGCATCCCCCGCGACGTCGGCGACATAGAGCCGGTCGGCCTTCTCGGGAATCCGCGCCACGAACGCGCCGGAAATGGGATTGAAGATGGCGATGTCGCGCTCCGTGTGCCGCTCCTTGGCAGCGGCGAGCTGGGTGGGTTCTCCGGTCCAGTCGATGGTGTTGATCACCTCTACCCCCGAAACCGTCCATCCCTCCGGGGCCACGGCATCCATCTCATAATGCGCGATAACTTCGCCCTTCGCGTCGAAAACGAACGGCTTCTGGTGCTCGGGGAAACGGCTGCGGCACCACACTTCCAATCCCGGGCGAGCGGGGTCGAACTCGCCCACGGCCGCGTTCTGCGGCTCCCAATGCTGGTAATGCGTTTCCCAGTGCACGCGTTGTTCGTCGAAGAGGAAGACCCGGTTCCCGCGCACGCCCTTCCGGTTCCCGCCTTCTTCCAGCGCGACGACCTCGAGTCCCGGGTCGCCCGGCAGCACGTCGCGCACGAAGATTGAATCGATGTGGCCGCGCAAGGGAATCTTGCAGAGGATCTCGCCGGCGGGACTTAGAATGGTACCACCCAACACCTCGTCCTTCCCGTCGCCATCCAGGTCGGCCACCCGCGCGCCGTTGTGGGCGCAAGCGAGGAAATCGCCGCGTTGCCAGAGCGGCGTCATGTCACCCGACCGCAGTCTCTCCGTCGCGAACGCGGAGACGTACCGGCCCATGCGATAGCCTTCCCGGTTCGTGGCTTGCAGCAGAAGATCGCGGTCGCCTTCGCCGCGGAAGTTGGCCACCACCAGGTGTTCCCAACGCTCGGTGCCGTCCGGGTTTGGCGGTTTTGCCGACCACTCCTCAGTACCCGTTTTGCCGTTCACGACGTGCAGGACGCCATCGCGCGTCAGATACAGAACCTCCGTGTTCCCGTCCCGGTCAACATCGGCCGCTTGCACGCCGGGGCCGTGATGGCCGGGCAGGCCTACGCGCTCTGAAGAACTCCCGATGCAGAGGTCGCCACGGTTCACCCACAGCTTCCCGCCCTCATGCGCATAGGCCGCCACGTGCCCCGGTACGGTCACGAGGAAGTCCATCAGACCGTCCCCGTCGAGGTCGGCGGTGATTACACCACCCGCGCTGTCCTGCGGGGCCGGAATGTCCAGCGGGATGACGAACGGGTTCGCGTCATACTGAGGCCACTGCGAGTCGTCTGCCGCCACGCCGAAGCAAGCGGCGGCCAAGCATAGGGAGAATGTGCCAAGAATGTTTCGCTTCACCGAATTCCCCTCCCAGGACACACGCGACCGCTACTCTGGCGTGAAAGATTCCTTTCCGACCCCACACACCGGGCACACCCAGTCGTCGGGCAGGTTGACGAAGGCCGTCCCCGGGGGGATGCCGCTCTCTGAATCGCCCAATTCTGGGCTGTAGACATATCCGCACCCGTTACATTGGTATGCACGCATGACGTGCCTCCTCCTTTGCGCCCGTAAGATGCCAAGTATTGTAGCACGCCCCCGCGTCTGACATCCTGCGCGCCGCTGGCCACACAGCCCAACGCATCTAATTGTGTGAGATTCTGGGCATTCATGATTCGGTGTCCTCACGTGAGATAAGATGACCGCACACGGAGCCGCGGAGAACACCAAGCGGGAGAACACCGATGCCGCCCGATGGAATCGGTTCCAATGAAATAGGAACCCATGTTGTCGATTGTGCGGTGTCTTTGCCTATGGAGACGGGCCCCGGACTGTTCGAGACCGTCTACGAAGTGGTTCTGGCCCATGACCTTCAAACGCGCGGGCTTCGGGTGGAACGGTAAGTTCCGATACCCATGGCACTGCGCGGCGTGAAGTTCATGAAAGACGGAATCACACGTATCGTCAACGGTGAACTTGATTAGCATCTAGATTGCATTCTCTGTGTCTTGGCGCCTCCGTGTGATGAACAGACATGCGCACGCGCGAATGTCGTATAGTCCGCGCGCTTGAAGCATCGTACCTACCCGGCGCACACTATGCTGGCCGGGGCGCCACAAAGATTGCGCAAGTCTCACGGGAGGGACCGATGTACACCCATCGCGTACTCATCGCAGTGCTTACCATCCTGTTGTGTATGGCCGGTTTGGCCGGGCAAGCCAATGCGGAGGACGAACGCATTCTGTTGTCGCCTGACGCGTCGCCTCTGGAGCGGCTGGCGGCCGCGGAGGTCCGACGTTACGTCTACCAACGCACCGGGACGCTGCTGACACTTCGTGAGGGGGATGCGGCGCGGGAAGGCGAAGCGGCCGTCGTCGTAGCCACAAAGAACCGCAAGTTGGCGTCGCTGCTGCCCGAAGCCGCAAGCCTGGCTGCCCAGGAATACCGCGTGAAGTCGGTGGCGGGCAGCGTGTATCTCGTCGGCGGCGACGAGGTGGGCACGCTCTATGCCGCCTATCGCTTCGCTGAGATCCTTGGGGCGCGATTCTATCTTCACGGCGACGTCGTGCCCGATGCGCGCGTGCCTTTTGTGTTGCCCCAGGTGGACGAGCACGGTTCGCCCCTCTTTGCGCTTCGTGGCATCCAGCCGTTCCACGACTTCCCCGAAGGCCCTGATTGGTGGAACACCGACCACTATCTGGCCGTCCTCGCACAGCTTCCGAAACTCCGCATGAACTTCTTCGGTCTCCACACCTATCCCGAGAAACGTCCCAACGCCGAACCCACCGTCTGGATTGGCGTCGAGGAGGATCTCGCCGACGACGGCACGGTGGCCCACGCCTACCCGGCGCTCTACTACAACACCGCCTTGAACGCGTCCTGGGGGTTCAGTCCTAAGAAGACTTCCGATTATTCCGGCGGTGGCGCGCAGTTGTTCGCGGAGGACGTGCATGGCAACGAGGTACAGCAAGGTCTGTATCCGATGTCCAACAGCCCCGATGACTGCAACACGCTGTTCAACCGGACCGGCGCCATGTTGCGCGAGGCCTTCACTATGGCGCGGCGTCTCGGCATCAAGACCTGCGTCGGCACCGAAACCCCGCTGGTCGTACCCGAACGCGTGCGCGAGCGGTTGGAGATGAAGGGAGAGGCGCTCGACGACGATAGTCTGACGCGTCTCTACGCCGGCATGTTCAAGCGCATCGAACGCACCTACCCTATCGACTACTACTGGCTGTGGACGCCTGAAGGTTGGACGTGGGAGGGCACCAAACCTGAACAGATCGATGCGACTCTTCGCGATATCAAGACGGCCTACGCCGCGCTGGACGCCATTGGCAAGCCCTTTCAGCTCGCCACCTGCGGCTGGGTGCTCGGACCGCCCGCGAATCGTGCGCTGTTCGACCAGGTGTTGCCCAAAGACATGCCGGTGAGCTGCATCAACCGCGGCGTGGGCCACGAGCCCGTCGAGCCCGGGTTTGCCGACGTCGAGGGCCGGCCGCAATGGGCCATCCCCTGGCTGGAAGACGACCCAGCGATGACCTCGCCCCAGTTGTGGGTAAGCCGCATGCGGCGCGACGCCTTCGATGCGTTGGAGTATGGTTGCACAGGCCTGATGGGGATCCACTGGCGCACCCGCATTCTGGGACCCAACGTGTCGGCGCTCGCCCAGGCCGCGTGGACTCAGGAGCCATGGGATGCCTGCAAGGAGCCCTCGCCCGGCGCGGTCGGCGGACGCCTAGCCCATTTCGAGAGGGACGCCGTGGCGGGCACCGAAGACGACCCGCTCTACCAACACGTGCGCTACGACATGCGGGCCTACCGCTTCGCGGTTGCGGATGGAACGTACAACGTGACCTTGCAGTTCTGCGAGAACCGCTTCACTGAAGCGGGGAAGCGTGTGTTCGACGTGAAGATTGAAGGCAAACCGATCCTGGAGAACTTGGACATCTTTGCCAGGGCCGGAGCGGACACCGCCCTTGACTACACATTCGATGGTATCACCGTTGATGACGGCCGGCTTGACATCGAGTTTGTTGCCCGTGTCGAGTATCCTTGCATCGCGGCCATCGCGGTGGAGGGGGAGGGAGGTGTTCAGAAGGTGAACTGCGGTGGGGAGGCCTATCGAGATTACGCGGAGGACTTCTTGAGTGAGGAGCGCCGCTTCCGTTCCGATGATTTCTACGGCGACTGGGCGCTGAGCCTGTTCGGGCCCGAGGTGGCGAAACAGGCCGCCGAGATTTTCGTGCGCGTTGACGGCCAACTTCCGCGGCCGTCCGACTGGATCGGCGGCCCCGGCGGTTACCGGTTCAACCCACGGCCCTGGGAGAAGGTGGCGGACGACTACGCGTACGTGGACGACTTCGCCGCGCTACGGGGACGCGTACGAGGGGCAGGGAATCTGGAACGTTTCGACTACTGGCTGAACAGCTTCCAGTTCATGCGCGCTACCGCGCGCATGTGTTGCGTCTGGGGAGAATTCGAGAAAGCGCGGAAAAGGACCGACGCCGCGCTGAAAGAGTGCCCGGAGGCGATGCTCCCCGAGAAGAGGCGCGAAGCGGCCAAGGACAAGCTGCTACCCGCGTACAGGAGACTCGTGCAAGCGGTCGACGAAGCGCTCCACCATCTGCTCGCCAGTATCACCACCACCGGCGGGATGGGGAACCTCACCAACCTTGAACAGCACACCTTTCCAGGACTCCTGGAGAAGAACGCGAAGGATCTTGAAGATATGCTGGGCGAATCCCTGCCTGACGATGCGCGGCCTGCCCGTGTGTACGGCGGTCCCCCGCGCGCATTCCTAACGGCGGTTCGGGGTCTGGTGCGCTCGGGCGAATCCCTCGACATCCAAGCCACCTACCTCGCCGATGTCCCGCCCAAGGCGGCGTGGCTCTACTATCGCCCGCTCGGAGCCAAGCCCTTCCAGGAGCGAGCGCTTGCTCACAAGGCTCGGGGCGTCTACACGGCCACTCTCGAAGCAGATGCCATCGGCGGAGAAGACTTCGAGTACTACTTGCGATTCGAACCGGGCGCGGGTGCGACGGTCTACTGGCCGCCCACGGCGCCCGAGCTGAACCAGACCGTGGTGGTGATGCCAAACCCCTAGAACCCCGGGTTCCGGAGCCACGATGCCAGACTTGCGGTCTGCTGGGCCGTTCGATCTGCCCTCCGCTTGACCAGATACGAACGAACACAAGTCCGTGGCGGTGTTACCGGAACCCGGGGGAGAGGCTGCGTAATGAGCGGCTACCCGATGGCTACCGCACCGGTTTCTCCCGTCCGAATGCGTATGCATTCGGCAAGGTCGAGTACGAAGATCTTGCCGTCGCCTATGGCGCCGGTCTTCGCGGCGCTGACGATCGCGTCGATGGTCGGCTCGACGTATTCGTCGTTCACGGCGATTTCGAACCGAACCTTCTTGAGCAGGTTCACCTCCAGATTGACGCCTCGGTAGGATTCTTCATAGCCGCCTTGCTGGCCGCAGCCCAAGGCGTTGGTGACCGACATCTTGAGAATCTTCCGATCGAACAGCGCCTGCTTGACGGCGTCCATCTTCTCCGGCTGAATGTATGCGATGATGAGTTTCATGATGGTTCTCCTGTTCTCCCAAAAGGCACGGCTAGTTCGAGAAGATCTGGAAACCGCTGTACGCTTCCATTCCATGTTCACCGATGTCGAGCCCACGTGTTTCTTCCTCTTCACTTACGCGCAGTCCGATCACGGCCTTGATGAGGTGGAACATGATCATCCCCGTAGTGAAAGCCCAAGCAAAACACACCAGGACGCCCAGCAACTGCACACCCAACTGTCCCACGCCGCCGCCGTAGAACAGTCCGCCATCGATGTTGAACAAGCCGCAGGACAGTGTGCCGAATGCGCCGCACACGCCGTGTACGCTGACCGCGCCCACGGGATCGTCTACTTTCAGCACGCGGTCGATGAATAGTACACTCAGCACGACCAGCACGCCGGCGCAAGCGCCGATCGCGATCGCGCCGAAAGCCGATACTGTAGCGCAGGGCGCCGTGATGGCGACCAATCCGGCCAACGCTCCATTGAGCGTCATCGAGGCATCCGGTTTCTTCAACACGATCCAGGCCGTAGTCATGGCGGTGATGGCGGCCGTCGCGGCGGCCAGGTTGGTGGTTACGGCGATGTAGCCAATCTGCCCGTCACCCGTCGTAGTGCTGCCGGGGTTGAACCCGAACCACCCCAACCAGAGGATGAACACGCCGAGGGCGGCCAAAGGCAGGTTGTGCCCCATGAGGGCCTTGGGCTTGCCGTCCGGGCCATACTTGCCCTTGCGGGGTCCGAGGACGATGGCACCGGCCAACGCCAGCCAGCCGCCGACGGAATGAACGACCGACGAGCCGGCGAAGTCGCAGAATCCGAGTCCCTCGAGCCAGCCACCGCCATTGTAGAGACTGCCCCAAGCCCATGAACCCACGGAAAACCGGTCTCGCCAACGAGCCCCGAACGAGGTGGCAGCAACGCAAGGTGACTTCGAGGACGAGAGTGATCGCTATGGGGGGGGGCTCAGCGCGGATACGGTTCCATGGGAAGCGGACGCCAAACTGGGGATGAGTCAAAGGCGCCCCCCGAACGCCGGGGCCGCCCAGCGTCGGGAGAAGGCGGTCGAGGAGAGAAGGACCGCGGGAGACCCGGCCCTCTGTCGAGACGGAAGCCCCCTGCGGCTTTTAGAAGGGGACGTGCTGAAAGCACTATTCGGCGGAGGCGAGCCCCATGGCGGCTTCCTGGAAAATGGTGGGCGACATTGGGGCGACGTCGTCCGGGACGATGGGGGTAAACCCCATCTTGTCGAGGATGTCTTTCTGGATGTCGATGCCCGGGGCGATCTCACTCAGCACGAGCCCCTCGTCCGCCAACTTGAACACGCAGCGTTCGGTCACGAAGGTCACGTCGCGGTGATGGATTCGGGCGAACTCGCCGCTGAAGGTGATCTGCTGCACGGACTCGACGAATTTGGGAACCTTCCCCTCCTGCTGGATGACGGGACGGCCTTCCCGGATGGCCACGTCCAACCCACCAGCCACGAATTCGCCGCAGAACATCACGCGCTTGGCCGCCTGGGTCAGGTTGATGAACCCGCCGCATCCCACGACACGAGGCCCGATCTTGCTCACGTTCACGTTGCCCGCCTGGTCCACTTGCGCCAGTCCCACGCAGGTCAGGTCCAGGCCGCCGCCATCGTAGAAGTCGAACATCTGTGCTTGCGACACGAAAGCGGAGGGGTTCTTGGCGGGTCCAAAATTCTGGCCACGCTCGGGCAAACCGCCGAAAACACCGACCTCGGTATTGAGGGAGAGCTGTTCAAGCAGCCCCTCTTCGAACGCCACGGACGCGACGCCCATGGGCATACCGAAGCCCAGGTTCACGTTCATGCCCGGTTCGAGCGCCATGGCAACGCGCCGCGCGATAGTTTTCTCGGTATTGAGCGGCAGCAGTTCGACCTCGTCCGCCAGTGACACGCGCGAGCGGCCCGACAGGGCCGGGTCATATTCGACGAACAACGTGTGGGGATGGGTCGCCCTGGACTTGGCCACAACGACGTAGTCGATGAGGACACCGGGGATCGCCACATCCTGTGGCACCGCCGGTGTGTCAGAGGTCTTCTCGACCTGGACGATCACGATGCCTCCGGAGTTTTTCGTGGCCATGGCCACCTCCAGATTGTCCATCGGAATCGCCTCGTCTTCGACAGTGATGTTTCCTTCCGGATCCACCGTCGTACCGCGCACGATGCCAACGTCCACGGAAAACGACTTGTAGAAGAGCGTCTCGTGGCCGTTGAGCTGTACCACCGACACCAGATCTTCGGCCTCGCGGGCACGGTCGTTCATCTTGCCGCCTTCGATGCGCGGATCGACGAAGGTGCCCAAACCGACGTCAGTGACCAGCCCGGGGCGCCCGGCCGCGATCTCGCGGTACAACTGGGTCATCGTGCCCTGCGGCAGGTTGTAGGCCTCGCACTGGTTGGCGGCCACCATCTTCACCAGCGCGTAATTGAGTCCGTAATGACCGCCCACGGCCCGGCGCAGCATTCCGGGATAGGCAAAGTTGTTCATGCCCCGGCGTTCTTCACTCAGCGGGCCTATCCCCGCGCTCCACACAACGGTCAAGTCTCTGGGATGCGCCGTCTCTTCGAAACAACGTCCAAAGGCCTGGAACACTTCCTCGGTCGGTACCGGGTTGACCAGCACAGTCGCGCCGTCTTTCACAAGACGGATAGCCTCATCCGCCGAAATCTGCTTGAACACTGAGTGCCTCCTACTCCGCATATCCACGCGCGGGGTTGATCCGTTGCCCGCCAACCTGAGCTGCGAGGCGTACTTGAGAGAACCACAGGTTGGATCTCAATGGCCGCATCAGACGCACCGTCCGATCGCTACTCGCCCAGCAAAGCAAATTCGGGACGGACCGACAGAGTCGGCCCGTCCCGAATTCTGCAGCGCAGCCAACTAACGGTACACTTCCTGGTCTCGGCGCGGCCCGTAATAGACAATGAGTCCGCTCGGGCAGCGAGAGTGACTCACCCGGCCACTTACCGGTCCAGGAAAAGCCCGACAGGCCCTACATATCGCCGCTGATGACACCACCCGCGAAACGATCCACAGTACCGGGGATGTGGGTGATGCATCTGTGGAAATGGGTTAGTCGAAGAGCGCGCCGACGGCGGTCGCCATGGCCACCGAGACGGGCATGTCGCCCGGATAGCGGACGAAGCCGACGTGCCCGTCCATGTAGAGCACGTTGCAGCCACCGGGGATATGGTTGTAGTTATCGACCTCGGTCGAAATGGCGTCCATCATGATGAAAGTCTCACTCTGGGCGCGCGCACTGCCTGCGGGATTGTTGATGTCGGTAATCAGGAACCGCTCGATACCTTCGCGGAAGCGGTAGATGGTGGTGCCGCCGCCGTTGCCATCGGGCGCCGCGACGCTGAGGTCGTCCATAACGGCCTCATTCTTACTGTCAGGAGGCAAGCCGGCATTCTTGATCACCATGGCCTCCGCCCATGCGTACCACTGACGAGTGCCAAGAGCCGCGGCCTCATACGGGTCCGGACCGATAACACCCGCAAGAACAGGAAAATCGGTCATGGGGGCAACCGCGTCGTTGTCACCAACTTGGTCGAAGATAAATCCGAAGTAACCGTAGCTGTCGTCGGAATCGTCGCGATTGCCGTCGAGGTGAATCACGGTATTGCCGCTTGCGTCCACGAAGTCCGTCGTGTCGCTATCCGGGTCAGATGGGCAATGCCAGATCATGGGATCAGTGCAATACTCGGGGTAGACCGCCAGCACGGCTGGCGACGCTGCCAGATTGCCCCCGTCGGGGTCAAGCTGCATCGGAGGATACTGTTCGCCCTTGGACTCGTTCGCATACATCTTGAACACGAGTCCCCATTGTTTGAGGTTGTTCTGGCAACTGGCGCGCCGCGCGGACTCGCGGGCCCGGGCAAGCGCGGGTAATAGAATCGCGGCCAGAATACCAATGATTGCGATTACGACCAAAAGTTCGATCAGGGTGAAACCACGTTTTCTCGCCATTGCTTCTCTCCTAAACCTTGTTCGCTCAACATTTACAGAAAAAGAAAATAGATACCACACACGGCCGACCGAACCGCCCTGTATGCTGCCGAGTACATCGCGGTTCGCTTTTCCTTGACCCGCGCCCGATGGACCGGTTTGCGCCGTCCAACACCGCGAGTCCACGATTCAATTGCCTTGCCACGGTTCCATCGCGCCCGATGGTAACCGGTTACGGTCTACTTTACCACAACCAGTCCTATCTGTCAATACCTATCAACGACGGAAAAAACCTTCCCCGAAACAAACTTAATATCTTGTGGCGTAATAGTTTATGGATTAACAGCAGGAAACGTTCTCCTTCATGTCTTGACAAGTGCATTGCTAAGGAGTAGACTGTTTCAGAGAATTCAGGAAATAACTTTCTATACAAAATGAGCATTGATACCACCGCCGACCTCCCTTCCAAGGGACCGGATGCCTCTCACGGAACACGCCTTTCCGGTGGACTTGACCAACACGAGCCTGATGGCCATACTCACCGGGGTGGTGATGGATGCAGCAGGGGACACGCATGACGCTCAAAACATCAGACGAATCGCGCCTGCACAAGCGATGGACCATCCGCGACATCGCGTGTGAGGCGGGCGTCTCCAGCAAGACGGTCAGCCACGTGCTCAACGGCCGCCCGGGTGTCAAGCGCGAGACGCGCGCGCGGGTCATGAAAATCATCCAGGACGTGGGCTACTACCCCTACATGGGAGCCCGGCGTCCTCAGCCGGCGAACGCCCGCGCCATCGGCGTCACGCCCTGCGCTCCGCCCGACGCCGTTCCCCTGAGCCGCGGCTTCTTCCAGTGGCTGCACGAGGAGCTGTTCCGGGTTTTCGGTTCGCGCGGATTCTACGTGACCTTCGACATGAACCCCTACGCTGAAGGACTCCAGGCCGACTACGCGCGGGGCGTTTGGCAGCAAACCTTTCAGGCTTGCGTGCTGGCGGGCCCTCTGGCCACGGACGACACGACGGTCGCCCGGATCCACGACTCAGGTATTCCTTACGTAGCCTCGGGCCGCCTCGACAGCCTTCCGGAGTGCAGTTGCGCGACAGTGGACTACGAGGAGGGCACCTATCTTAGCACCAAGTACCTGATTGATCGCGGACACACCCGCGTCGGCATGTTGAAGGCCTTCGCGGGGTACCAGCCCGGCGTGGAACGGCGCCGGGGCTACCTGCGCGCCATCGGCGAAGCCGGTCTGCCCTTGGACGAGAACCTCATCCGCGCCGTGTCTTTCGGCGCACGCAACATCGCCAGCATGGTACACCGTATCCTCGACAACCGGGGCGTGACGGCCCTCGTCGACTGCAGCGGTACGGAAGACGCCGCGGCGTTACGCGAAGGCGCACGACGCGCGGGCCGTGTACCGGGTGAAGATTTCGAGGTCGTCGCCTGGACCTATGCCAACGACAGCGTCACCGTCCCGGAAGCGGCCGCCCATCTGTGGATGCCCGTGCGCGAGGCGACCGCGGACGGGCTCGAACAACTCGCGGCCTGGATCGCCGGAGATCGTGAAGGGCCCATACATATTGTATATAGGCCGACCCTCTATGAAACGGCCGACCTGGGAGAAGTCGAAAGCCTGAGCCGTCTGTTTGAAACCCGCGAGTAGACAATCTTCACTCGCGTTGTCTATCCTCGGTTTGAAGTTGTTGCCACCGCGCCCCGCGCCGGCCCCCCGGCCAGAAGGAGTCCGCACCATGAAAATCCTTGCCCCCGTCGTACTCACAGTCCTGTTCATTGTCCTGGTTCCCGCTGCGGCCCTCGCGGCCCCGTTCCAAGCCGGGGCCGCCCTTCGCGTAGTGACGCCCGACCCGCTGCTTCCCGTGTCCGGCGGACTGGGCACGCCTAACCCAACCACGAAGAAGCAGGGCGACCTGTTCGCCCGGGCGCTCGTGTTCGAGAACGGTGACACGCGCGTAGGGATCGTCTCCGTCGATTTTCTGGGCTGGCCGGCCGTGCTGGGCGACAAGATACGCGCCCAGGTTCCCGGTATTCCGGGCGAGAATATCCTGATCGGATGCACCCACACCCACAGCGCGCCCGACGCCTACGGGTTCCCCGACGAGCAAGGCAACTACGCCGCCGACGTCAACTACCTCGACTGGGTGTGCGAACAGGCCGCCGAAGCCCTCAACGAAGCCATCGACGGGCTCCAGCCCGCCGCGCTCAAGATCGTTCACAAAGAGGCCAAAGGCAAGATCGCTTACAACTACTACGCACCGAAGCTCTACGATCCCCGCTGCGGTGTCATCCAAGCCATCGCCACCGAGGGTTCCCGCAAGGGCAAGCCCATCGCCACACTCGTCAACTACGCCGCCCACCCGGAGGTCATCGGTCCAGGGCAGGGCATCCTCTCCCCCGACTTCTGCGGCCCGCTCTATGACCGGATCGAGGCCAAGACGGGCGGCATGGCCATCTACATGAATGGCGCACAGGGAGGCATGGTAACGGCCGACTGCCGCGGGCCTGAAGGCAAAGACATCCAGACCTGGGAAGAGTGCATCCGCATTGGCGAGCTGCTGGCCGACGAGGCCCTCCGGATCGTGGCCGACGCGCCCCTGCAAGAAAACCCGGGGCTGCTATGCGCCTCGAAGACGGTGGCGTTCCCGCTCGACTCTCCCCTGCTGCGTATGATATTCGAGAAATCGATCCTCGGCCACAAGCTCGATGAGAACGGCGCGGCCGCCACACGCGTCAACCTGGTCAACATCGGCACCGCGCAGATTCTCACCATCCCTGGCGAGGCCCTGCCCAACATCGGCTACTACCTCAAGCGCAACATGCCCACCAAACACCCCTTCCTGTTCGGACTCACCAACGACGCCTACGGCTACATGCTCGCCAAGGTCGATTGGCACAGCTTCGAGCGCTACGACTACGTCTCCAGGACATGCCTCGGCGAGATGACGGGCGAGATCTACATGGAAGAGGCGCTCAAGCTGGTGCAGGCTTCCCCCAAACCTTAAGAGCCTGGTCAGAATAAACTGGACAATTCGGCGCTCGTACTTGGTTTTGATTTGGGCGATCTGATTGAGCAAAACCACAGGAATAGCAGGGCTAGGTTCCTTAGCCGAACAACCCCTCGATTCCCACGCCGCTGAGTTCGATCGAAATCTGGCGTCGTGGAGTCGACAGCCGGTATCCGCAGCGATCCGCACCGGTTTCGAGCAGCTTCGTGTTGACGCCCACCTTGCCGAGTTTGGCGCGGATGGCGTTAACAAGACGCCGTACATCTTCGGGCATCGGGAGCACCCAAAACTCCTCGGTCTCCTCGAAACCGGCCGCTTTGAGCCAGCGGCTCTGGATAGTGACCACGCGTTTGAGCAGTTGCTCCATGGGGATGTAGCCCGCCTGGCAAAATTCATCGAGCGCCCACAAAGGTTTCTGCGGATCCTGTGCCAGCGCCAGGAGGAACAAGAATTCGCGCCGGCTCAAGGAGATGGATTCAAGACCATTGACGACCAACGCCCGTGCATCGTCCCGTGCCAAGCCGCCGCGTAGGACAACGAGATCATTGGTCTGCAAGCGCCGGGCTCTGGACTCCGCCACCGCGCGTGCCCGGCGCCGCGCATCAGACTCGACAAACCTTCGAAGCAACTCGGAGGCGCCCGACTCAACGTCCTTCGCCCAGCGGCCGGTTTCTTCGTTTTCCCCGTCTCGTTGGAGCGCGAATCCCTCCACGAATCGTACGAGCAGGTTAAGGAAAGAGGTTACACATTCTTGCAGGTCATCGTCATTATCACTCGTGCTTCTCACAACATCTCTCCCCTAGCGTCGCACAGGCCCGTCCAGTTGCCATCCATCGCCCAGTTCGGGCGTCACTTCCATCCTCCTGCTTCTCTCTTCCGCTGAGGAACCGCCGCCACATCACCGTCACGCGGCGCCTTGCCCTAGGGGTTCTGGCCGGCCCCCTAGACCCTGTGGGGCAGCAATTCCCGGCACTTCGGGCGCGCGTTCAGTTGGGCGATCATCCCACTGTTCTCCAGATGCGTCACGGCGATCGCGCCTCGGTATCTACTCGGCGACTCAAACAACGTGATGCGATCCAAGTCAAGTTCGAACCCTTCAGAGCGCGACGAAACGAACACGCTGTAATTGGGCGGCGGCGCCAGCAAGATGGAATCGCGCGCGGACAGTTTCTCAGCCCACAACTCGAACACAGCCAATTCCTTGCTGAAAAGCGCATAGGCCAGCCAGCCCAGCCATTCGCAGATCTTCTCGCCATTCGACAAGACAAAGTCGGGCATGGGGCCTTCATCCAGCCCGCTTAGATACAGCACGCGCGCCGGCCCTCCGGGATCGTCCTTCAACACCTTCATACTCCCGAAATCGAGGCCGCTCCGGTACAGATCCTCGTACAACTCGCGCGCAGGTGACCCCGTGCGCCCGAGAAAACACACCGCGCCGCCGCCTTGCTCGTACTCGAAGGTGATGTCATCGCCATAAGCGGCGAGCGCGAACGGATCGGGGCATTCCTCGGCGTTGCCATGCTTAAGCATGTCCTCGCACGCCACGTAGATTTCGCCGCTGGCATAGTCGAGCATGACATTGAAGATGATCCGCGACTCGCGCACGCAGGTGACGGAACAGAACGGCGCCTCCACCCCTTCCATATTCAGTTCGGGACTCCCGAGCAGATCGGCGACGATGGTGGCTTCGTCACCGGCCTCCCGGATGCGTTCGGCAAACACACTGGAGCGATCGAATGGATCCACGAAATAGCACACCGCGTGGGCGTAGTCGACCAGACCACGCCTGTCCATCTCCTCGGTGAACACCGCACAGCGTTCGTTGAATTGCGTCAAGGTGTTGACGATGGCCGCCTCAGCCACTGCGTCGAACATCAACGTGTCCACTTTGCCCGTCGCGTGTTTCAAGGCACCCTCGATCGGAAGGTTCAAGACCACCTGCGACGCCCGACGCAAACTCTTCATCGCTTCGGCAAGATAAGCCAGATTGATCCCCTGTCCCTTGGTGAGCAATGTCTTCCTGCGACTTGGACGTCCGCCGCCTCCCCCTTTCGGGGTCAACCGCGAGGGAGCCACCCCCAAGGCATGGGCGATCTCTTTTTGCTTGCCACGATTCGGAGTCGCCTTGCCCTTGCACAGGGAGGATACATACTGACGCGAGACCCCCAAGGCATTGGCCAGCCGGATCTGAGTCCAGCCCTCTTGGTCCAGCACTTCCCTCAACAGCGCTGCGAAGTCCTTCATCACGTTCCCCTCCAGCTACACACTCCCAGTTGTAGAGCAGGAAAAGGATGACTATCGAAACCTTCACCCTCTCCCACCTTCATCTACCTCTCACACTCGAGTATGCGCACGAAGGCCCAATAATGTCAAGTAAAATTTTGTCAATCAGATTGACATAATCAAGTAAACCCATTCACCTGTTTTTGTCAACCCATCGAGAAAGATCGGGGCTGACTTGGCGTGCGTATAGGTTCCTTCCCCCACGCTCGAGGCGCGCCATGTCGAGAACAGACGGGGCTTGGCCGCAGCAGCGCCGATCAGGCCGGATTAGGGGGAGAAAAGAAGGTGCCCTGCGACTAAGCTGGGCGGGGCAGGAGCCCCGCCTTTTCGGCAAGTCCGGCTACGCTCTTTTCGGCTTCGATGGCCATAATATGCACGCCGGCGATGCCGGGGATTTCGCGAATCTCCTGGATCTGCTCGACGGCGATCTTCTCCCCCTCTTCACGGGGGTTCTCGGCCTTCTCCAGACGCTCGATGAGGCCATCGGGGACACTGAGGCCGGCGACTTTGTCTCGCATGTACTCCGCCATGCGGACCGACTTGAGGGGGGTGATCCCGGCGAGGATGTAAACCTGCTCGTGCAGACCGCGGTTGACAACCTCGGTCATCCAGCGTTTGAAACGCTCCATGTCATAGATGCACTGTGTCTGGATGAAATCGGCGCCTGCCTTGACCTTTTTCGCGAGTCGAATCACGCGAAAGGCGAAGGGGTCGCCAAAGGGGTTGGCGGCAGCGCCGATGAATGGGCGGGGTTCCACCACGGGCTGCTTCTTCGTATTGCGAATCTCGTCTCCACAAGCAAACACCTTGTCATCCCGCATGCGCTTGAGCATGTTGATAAGTTGTATCGAGTCCATGTCGAACACGTTCTTCGAGCCGGGATGATTGCCAAAGCGTTGGTGGTCGCCCGAAAGGCACAGGATGTTGCGCAGCCCGCAGGCCTGCGCGCCCAGCACGTCGGCCTGAATTGCCAGGCGGTTGCGGTCGCGGCAGGTGATCTGGACAACGGGCTCCAGCCCCGCCTGCAGGGCGAACAATCCCGCCGCCATTGACGACATTCGGACGATGGCGGTTTGGTTGTCGGTTATGTTGACAGCGTCAACTACCCCCTTGAGGTAGCCCGCCTTTTTCTTGATGATCTCGACGTCTGCGCTTTTCGGCGGTCCCAACTCACCCGTTACGGCAAAATGTCCCTCGGTGAGAATCTTCTCCAGCCTGCTTCCGGATTTCAGTGTCTTTTGCTCGCTCACAGCTTCACGTCTTCCCTGGTTACGGTTCTTGGGCCACCGTCACGGTTGGTCGACCAGTCTTTCATCGGCCGATTCTCTTCGAGTTCTTCCAGACGGCCCAGCCGTTCCATCCGATCATAGATGAGTTGCCACGCGCAATCCACGTTCTCGGGATCCACCTCGCACTTGCCATCCGCGGACCCGCCGCAGGGGCCGTTGAGTAGACTCTTCGAACATCGCGCAACGGGGCACACCCCGCCGAAATCGCCCAGCACACATTCGCCACACCCCGCACAACGCTCAGCCCACACGCCCTGCTCGAGCGTCGCGCCGTAGAACTTCGTGTTCAGGCCCGGATAGATGGCCGTGTCGCCGAACTTGGCCGCGCAGAACTGCACGCCCACGCCACACCCCATCGACACGACTGCATCGACCTCCGCCACTTTTTTCATCGTCGCTTCGTCGAAGAACTCGTCGTCACACTGACGGGTAATGGTGTGTTCCATCACCTCGACGTCGTCTCCGCGGTCCCTTGCGGCCAGGGCGAGTTGATTGGCCAGAACGTTGACTTCTTTCTCGCCGCCCGCCATGCACACCGTGACGCACGTGCCACAACCGAGGAGTAGCACCTTGCGGTGGCGCTTCACGCACTCGTAGATCTCTTCAAAAGGTTTTCGCTCTGCAACAATCATGCGGATTCTCCGTCAACAGCCGCGGTGGCGAGCGGCACTTCCGCCGCCTCCGCATCCAGTTTCTTGATGTACTCGGTGAATTCGTGGGCCGTCCGCGCGAACAGCGGTCCCTGCGACGCGGCGATATGGAACATCTCCAGCCGCGCCGGGTTCACGCCGGCCTCCTCGACCAGTTTCTTAGCATACGCCACACGTTTGACGGCACGCTTGTTCCCTTCGATGAAATGGCAGGACCCGATCTCGCACCCCGCCACCATCACTCCGTCCGCTCCCTCAACGAAGGCTTGCAGGATCAGGTTCACGTCCACCTTGCCCGAACAGGGCAGGCGCACGATACGGAGATTGGGCGGATACTGCTGGCGCATCGTACCCGCCAGATCGGCCGCCGTAAACGCACAATAATGACAGCAAAACGCTATGATATTCGGTTCGTTATCCATCGTCTCTCATTTCTCTAAATAGGACGCGGATTGGCGCGGATACTATGGATAAGCGCCGATCAGCCGGTCCCGTCATCCTGAAGATCCACTCCCTAGCCTAGTCCATCAACAACCAATTACATCCACAACTGATCCGCGGAGATCCAAAAATAACCCGCGAAAATCCGCGTCCCATTATTCATCGACACCCACCGCTGTCTCCTCATGCAAGATACTATGGAACAGCGCACGTTCCTGACCGTCGGTGAAGGTTCTCAACTGGATGGCTTTCGCCGGACAGGCCGCTGCGCAGTTGCCGCAGCCCTGACATTTGGCTTCCTCAATCTCCGCCTTGCCCTCCGCGTTGACGAACGGCGCGCTGTATACGCACTCGCGCACGCAGGTCAGACAGGTGGCGCACTTGTCTTGATCGACCTGCGACACGACGCCTCCGACTTCCAGCGAGTCTTTGGACAGTATGCAGGCCGCACGTCCCGCGGCTGCGAGGGCTTGCGTGATGTTTTCTTCGGTGTACTTCGGCGAATGGGCCAGACCACACACGAAAACGCCTTCGTTGGCAAAGTCCACCGGACGCAGCTTCACGTGAGCTTCCATGAAGAAGCCATCCTCGTTCAGCGACACCTTCATGGACTCGGCCAGTCGGCGGTTGTTGTCCAGAGCGGGTACGATAGCGGCACTCAGCACCAGCAAGTCGGGGCGCAACTCGATCGTATCGTCGAGCACGGTGTCACGCACGCTCACCTTGACCCGTCCGCCATCTTCAGCGACCTCCGGGTAGGCGTCGTCGGGGAAATGGATGAAACGCACACCCAACTCGCGGGCCTTCCTGTAGTACTCCTCTTTGAACTGGTACGTCCGGATGTCTCGATACAGCACGTAGACTTCGGTATCCGGATTGCGCTCCTTGAGGGCCAAGGCGTTTTTCGTCGCCGCGCCGCAACACACGCGTGAGCAATAGGGGCGCTCTTCGTCGCGACTGCCCACGCACTGGATCATGACCACCGATTTGGCGTCCACCCCGTCCGCCAGTTGTTCCTCCAACTGGCGCTGTGTAATCACGCGCGAGTTCTGACCGAACAGGAAGCGCTCGGGCTGGAACTCCTGGGCCCCCGTCGCGAGCACGATGACGCCGTGCTTGATCTCGGCCTGAGATTGCCCCTTGAGGCGCGTAGTGAAGTTCCCCACGAACCCGGCTACTTCGTCGAGTTCAGAGCCGAGATACACCGTGACGCGCTCGTCATGCGTGACGCTGTCGATCATGCGCGACAGCGCCTCTTGCCAGTCGTAGCCTTCCAGGCTCTTGCGGACGTGGGTCAAGTTACCGCCCAAGCAGTCAGATTTCTCGACGAGATGCACGTCGAACCCCTGGTGTGACAGGGACAGCGCGGCCGACATACCCGATACGCCACCGCCGAGAATGAGGGCGGCCCTCGTAATACCGACGCGTTTGAATTGAAGCGGTTCGAGCAGCTTCGACTTACCGACGCTACCGCGGACAAGCGCCTTGGCCTTCTCCGTAGCCCGCTCCGGCTCGCGCTGATGCACCCACGAACACTGCTCGCGTATGTCGGCCATCTCGAACAGATATTTGTTGAGCCCCGCCTCGCGCATCGTTTCCTGGAACAACGGCTCGTGCGTGCGCGGCGTACACGACGCCACGATCACACGGTTGAGATTCTTCTCTTCGATCGTCGCCTTCATGCGCTCTTGGGTGTCCTGCGAGCACGTGTAGATCGTGTGCTCCGCATGCACGACCCCCGGCAACGAGTCGATGTATTCGGCCACCGAGGCGACATCGACCACAGAGCCTATGTTGCTGCCACAGTGGCAAATGAACACGCCAATACGCGGCTCCTCCCCCACCACCTCCTTCTCCGCCGGGTACTCCTTAACCGTGACTTCCGTGCCCCGCACCGTCCCCAGCAGTTCGCCACACAACGCGGCCACGGCGCTGCTCTCCATAACCGTCTCGGGGATATCCTTCGGTCCGCTCACCGCGCCACACAGGAAGATGCCATCTTTGCTGGAACGCGCGGGAAGCGCGAGATCACCTTGGGCGAACCCGAACCGGTTGAGACTGATCCCCGTGATCGCCGCCAACTCGCTGGTCGAACGTCCCGCCACCAGCCCCACCGATAGCACCACCAGATCGAATTCCTCTTCGGTAACACGCTTGCCGCCTTCGGTGTCCTGCACGTAGCGCAAGATAACATTCCGGTTCTCGGGGTTCTCCTTCAGCGAGGACACCTGACTGCGCACGTAGCGCACGCCGTAGTCGTCCTTCGCGCGGTTATAGAAACCCTCGAAGCCCTTGCCGAACGCGCGCATGTCGATATAGAAGATCGTCGGCTCGATATCGCTGACGTGTTCCTTCGCGATGATGGCTTCCTTCGTCGCGTACATGCAGCACACCGACGAACAGTAATCATTCCCTTCCGTCACGTCGCGCGAACCCACGCACTGGATCCACGCCACCCGCTTCGGCGTCTTGCCATCCGAGGGCCGCTGTACGTGACCCTCATAGGGCCCCGAAGCGCTCAGCACGCGCTCGAACTGCATGCTGGTCATCACGTTCGCGTAGCGGCCGAATCCGTACTCCGACTTGCGCCGCGCGTCGAACAGATCGTAACCGCTGGTCATCACGATGGCGCCGACGTTCAGTTCACGCGGCTGGTCCGTCATGTCGTGGTCGACTGCGTGCGCCTTGCACACGCGCACACATTCGCGGCACACGGAGCAGCCCCCGCAGTTCAGGCAACGGCACGCTTCGGCGATCGCCATTTCCTCGGTGTAACCGGAGTCGATCTCAACGAAAGAGGTCTTGCGCTCTTCAGAAGAGGCCGCGGGCATATCGGTGCGCGCGACCGGCCCACAGGCCGCCCATTGCGGCACACCGGCCACGTCCGTAGGACGCTCGACAGGTTCGCGATTGGCCCGTAGATCCTCGCCGCGCAGGTAGCGGTGGATGGACTTCGCCGCGCGATGGCCTTGCTCGACCACCTGCACCAGCGACGCCGGCCCGAGCACGTTGTCGCCACCCGCAAAGACCCCTTCGACGGAGGTCTCCAGGGTCAAGCGGTCGGCCGCGATCACACCGCGATTCGTCTCTACCGCATCGCCCAGTCCCGACAGATCACAGGCCTGTCCCACGGCCAGAATGATCGTCTCGGCGTCGATGGTCTGGGTGTCATTCGAGTCGAAGGAGGGACTGAACCGCCCTTCCGCGTCAAACACGGACGTGCAGCGAACGACCTCGAGTCCCGAGACCGCCCCGTCGCGTGAGACGACCCGGTTCGGCCCCCAGCCGGGATTGATCTCGACGCCCTCTTCTTCGGCTTCATGGATCTCCCACTCGTGCGCGGGCATTTCCTCCCTCGACTCAAGGCAATACAGCGACACCGAAGCCCCCGGCGCAACGCGCAGCGCGCAACGCGCCACGTCGAAGGCGACGTTGCCGCCGCCGATCACGCAGACGCGCTTGCCCAACTCGGGCCGCCCGCCGGCGTTGACGTCGCGCAGGAAGGGGATACCATACTCCACACCGGAGGCTTCACTGCCTTCCAGTGGAATTCGCTTCTCCAATTGCGCACCGGTGGCCACGAACACGGAACGGAAGCCTTGCGACTTGAGGTCGTCCAGGGAGAAGTCCCTGCCGAGCACTTTGCCCGTCTCGATCCGGATGTCTTGGCCGACGATCAGATCGATTTCGTCATCCAGCACGTCGCGCGGCAAGCGATAGGCGGGGATGCCGGTTCGCATCATGCCGCCCAATTTGTCGTTCGCGTCGAACACCGTCACCGGGTAGCCCAATGCCGCCAAACCGTTCGCGCAGGTCAGTCCGGCTGGACCGCCGCCCACGATGGCCACACGCTCTTCATAGTCCATCGACTCCGGCTGCACGATCTCGCTGGGCTTGCGCTCGATGGATTCGCCGTTGCGAATCCGTTCGCGCTCGTAGTCGGCCACAAAACGTTTGAGGTTGCGCACCGAGACGGGTTCGTCGATTTCGAGGCGATTGCACTTGGACTCGCACGGGTGGTGGCAAATGCGCCCGCACGCGCCCGCAAACGGCATGCGCTCGCGAACGACGTCCAGGGCGCCCAGGAAGTCGCCCTTCGCGATCAACGCAATGTAACCTTGTGCGTTGACTCCGGCCGGACACGTGCCGCGGCAAGGCGGCGGGGCCACGTTCTTGTCGATCGTAAACACGTTCGGGATGGCCTGCGGATACAGGCGGTAGATGGCCTTGCGCTCGCTTAACTCGCCGTTGAAGGTGTCCGTGATGCTGACGGGACACGCCTCCGCGCAGTCACCGCAGCCGTTACACGTTTCCTCGTCGACGTAGCGCGCACGCTTGTTCACCGTCGCGGTGAAATTGCCCGCCTCGCCCTCGATCTTCTTCAGATCCGCATAGGAGATGATCTCGATGTTGAGGTGGCGGCCGGTCTCCACGAGTTTCGGAGAAATCATGCACATGGCGCAGTCGTTTGTCGGGAACGTCTTGTCCAGACGCGCCATGTTGCCGCCTATCGAGGGCTGCTGCTCGAGCAGGTAGACCTTGAAGCCCGAGTTGGCGCAGTCCAGCGCGGCCTGCATGCCCGCGATTCCCGCACCCACCACAAGTACCGAACCGACCTTCTTTCCATTACCGCTCATATCAAAGCAATCTCTTTTCGAGCAAAGCGGGACGCCAAACGCGTCCCGCTATTTTCCGGCAAACTGAAACGGAACGAAACTGTGCGCCAGCTTCAACTCCCGCTCGCCCAAACCGTAGGCCAATCCCATCAACTGGGTCACGAACACGATCGGTATCGCCCGGCCGATGCCGTGCTCCGCCCGAATCTCCGCTTGCTTGGTGTCGAGGTTGTTGTGGCACATCGGGCACGCCACAACGATGCAGTCGGCGCCTTGCGCCTCGGCGTCGCGCAGAATCTTCGAAACCAGCCGCGACGATGCGGACTCCGCCGTGAGGAACAGGCTCGCCCCGCAGCAATCGGTCTTGTACGACCAGTCCAACGCCTCAACACCCAACGCCCCGACGATGTGGTCCATCGACATGGGGTACTCGCGGTCGTCGAAGCAGTCCATCCGCGGCACGCGCGTGTTGAGACAGCCGTAGTAGCAGGCCGCCTTGAGCCCCGCCAATGGCGCGGTAACACGCTTGGCGATACGCTCCACGCCCACGTCGTTGAAGAGGAAATCGAGCACGTTGCGTACGACGACCTCGCCGCCATACTGCAGACCGGCGGCCTGGTTGATGCGGTCCCGGAGCACAGCGTCGCCGTTCAGTTCATGCGCGGCGGACGCCAGCCGGTGGTAACACGCAGCGCACGGCGCCATGACCTCTTCGTAGCCCTGCTCCTGAACCAACGTCAGGTTACGCAGGTTGAGGGCCAGGTGGAGATCCTTGTCGAGCGCATGGGCCGAGGTGGCCCCACAGCACGACCAGTCCCGCAACGTCTCACATGGAACGTCCAGCGCACCTAGGACGCCTTCGAGGCTTTCCCAGAACCCGCTGGCCGAACCTTCCAGGCTACAGCCCGGGTACAGGGCCATCTTGGACTTCATCGCCATAGCTTCTTCATCCAACGTTTGAAACCGCGAATGGCCTTGGGCGGCAGCAGGTGCAACCGTCCTTTGAGCAACATCTTCGGCCCCAGGCTCGCGTTCTGGAACGGTTTCCCGATGCGCATGTTGTACTCGCCCATCATGCGCGCTTCATGCACCCGTCCACGCCGCGCGAAGTCGCGAATGAAGTTCTGGTGGAACTTCAGCACTTGGGGACACGGGCACTCCACACCAGCCGCCGCCGCCTTGCCGCGGAGGTCGTCCATCACCGACGTGATGTCGATGTCATTCGGACAACGCACCGCACAGGTGTAGCAGCCTGCGCACATCCAGATGGTCTTCGAGCGCAGGGCCTTCTCTTCCATGCCCAACGCGAGCAGGTGGATGATCTGGTGCGGCAGCAGGTCCATTTCTTCCGAAACCGGACATCCTGTCGAGCACTTCGCGCACTGATAACACAGGCACGGGTTTTCGTTCCGTTCAACAGCCACGGTACACCTCGCTTAGAACAGCCCTCGGACTTTGCCCGAGTCCACGTCAACGTCAATCCCGCGGAATGCCGCGTCGCTCGCCGTGCCGGGCAGCAGTTTGATCGCACCGGCCACCGGAACCACAAAACCGGCGCCACGGTAGATGAGAATGTCGCGAACGGGCAGCGTCCACCCCTTCGGGCGTCCCTTCAAAGACGGGTCGTGCGACAGACTCAGGTGGGTCTTCACCATGCACGTACCCATCTTCTTGAGTCCTTCGTCCGCCTCGACCTCCTCAACCATCGACTCGGCTTCAGAGGAATAGCTCACACCGTCCGCGCCGTACACCTCCGTCGCGATACGGTGGATCTTCTCCTTCAACGACATCTCGTCTTCGTAAAGGAACTTAAACTCCGGCGTCTTCTCGCATGCCGCGACAACCGCTTCGGCCAATTCGCACGCGCCTTCGCCGCCCTTCTCCCAGTGCTTCGACACCGCCACGGTGGCCCCGACCGCTTCGGCCGCTTTGCGCACCGCGTCAACCTCGTTGTCCGTGTCGGTGTAGAAATGGTTGATACAAACAACCGCCGAGATGCCGCTCTTCTTGACCGTCTCAATGTGGGCCAGCAGGTTCTCACACCCTTTCTCGACCAGTCCGACGTTTTCTTCGACGTAGGCCTGGTTGAGGGGACGTCCCGGCACGACTTCGGGACCGCCGCCGTGCATCTTCAGCGCGCGCACCGTAGCCACGATGACGGAGCAGTCGGGAACCAGACCACTGAATCGGCACTTCAGGTTCCAGAACTTCTCGAAGCCGATGTCGGCCCCGAAGCCACTCTCGGTCACGTGGTAGTCGGCCAGCTTGAGACCGAGGCGGTCGGCAATGATGGACGACTGGCCGATGGCAATGTTCGCAAACGGGCCGGCGTGCACCAGTACCGGTTGTCCTTCGAGGGTCTGCATCAGATTGGGATTGATGGCGCGCGTCATCAGCGCCGTCATCGCCCCGTCGACTTCCAGGTCGGCCGTGGTAACGGCGCTTCCCGACTTGTCGTATGCGACTACGATCTTACCCATGCGCTCACGCAGGTCGGCCAAGCTGGTCGCGACGGCGAGGATCGCCATCACTTCGGACGACACGGTGATCTGGAACCCGCTGCGCAGCATGAAACCGTCCATCTTGCCGCCGATGCCGATGATGATCTCGCGCAGGGCCTGTGCACAAAAGTCGATCGCCCAACCCATCGCGATATTGCGCGGGTTAATGTCGATGCGCTTGAGATGCTTGCGCGCCAGCACCGCATCGCTGTAGTTATACTCATGCTGGATGCGACTCGTCAGGGCCACCATCGCCAAGTTGTGCGCATTCGTGATCGCGTCGATGTCGCCCGTTAGCCCCAGACTGAACTCCGTCAGCGGGATACACTGTGCCAATCCCCCGCCCGCGGCCGAACCTTTGATATTGAACGTCGGGCCACTCGATGGCTGGCGGATCGCGCCGATGACCTTCTTGCCCAGTTTGCCCAGGCCCTGCACGAGTCCCATGGCAGTGGTCGACTTGCCCTCGCCGAGAGGCGTGGGGGTAATCGCAGTGACTTCAATGTACTTGCCATTGGGGCGATCCTGCACGCGCTCGAGGATCTTGCCAAAATCGAGTTTGGCGACGTAGTGGCCGTACGGCAACAACTCCATCTTCTCCAAACCCATCTCGTCGGCCAGGTCGTACACCGTCTTCATTGAAGCTTCAGCAGCTTCGGCAATCTCCCAATCCTTCATTTTAGTCGCGTCTAGCTTCGCCATCGTAGAATACCTCTCCCATGGTTTCCATGTCTTCGCACCGTT
>JAACEL010000181.1 GCA_011682535.1 Nitrospiraceae bacterium
CCTGCAGGCTGGCGTCGTAGTTGGGCTGAAAATCGATAGTTCCCTTGTCGATATCGCCCAGCATCTCGGATGCGATAGGCGCCATGCGCGCCTCGGTGTATCGCATGGCGGCCGCACTGTCGCCGTCGACCGAGCCAAAGTTGCCCTGCCCGTCGACGAGGGGATAGCGCATGTTCCATTCTTGCGCCATGCGCACCAGCGAATCGTAGATGGCGGAGTCGCCGTGGGGGTGATACTTACCCATCGTGTCGCCAACCACCAGCGCCGACTTGCGGTAGCGGCGGTTGCTGGCGAGCCCCAACTCCTGCATGGCGTAGAGGATGCGGCGATGTACCGGCTTGAGGCCGTCGCGCACGTCCGGCAGGGCACGGCTCACGATCACGCTCATCGAGTAATTCATGAACGAGTTCTTGAGTTCCTGTTCGATATTGACCGGCACGACGTGTTCGTTGCGTGAATACATGTTGTTTCCGTCTGTGTTTCCCGAGTCTTCAGTCATCTTGCCTCGACTCGCGGCCTATGCTTTCCGTTGCGGATTGGTTAGGTGTCCAGGTTGTGGACTTCCGCCGCGTGTTTCTGGATGAATTCCTTGCGCGGCTCAACGAAGCCGCCCATCAGCGTCACGAACATGTCGTCCGCCGCCACTTCGTCATCGGCCACCACCTTCAACACCGTGCGCTTATCCGGATCCATTGTCGTCTCCAGAAGCTGTTCGGGATTCATCTCCCCCAAGCCCTTGTAGCGCTGGATGTGCAGGCCCTTCTGGCCTAACTCGATAAGATGCGACCGCAGTTCGGTCAGGTCGTCCGTTTCGAGCAGCACCCTGCCGTCTTGATCTTGCACCTGGAACGGCGGGTTGCCGATCGCCGAGATCGACTCGCCCAGCGATCCAAGCGCGGAGAACTCGTGGCTGCCGAAGAACGCCAAATCGATCTGGTGCTCGCGGCGCACGACACGGTTGCGGGTGCCGTTGCCATCGCCGTTGCCATTCGCGTCGCCATTGCCGCTCTGTTCGTCCAGCAGGCCCATCTGGTCTTCGCCGGTGTCGATGAGGTCCGCGCCACCGCCAAACAACTGCGCGATTTCCGCAGGCGCCAGCGTATGGGGGTCGAGCACCTTTTCCTTCGGTAGTTCCAGGCAGGCCATGACCGCCTCGCGGGGCACGCCGTAAACGCGCCGCAAACGCCCAAACATCCGGTCGCGATCACGCGAGGTGTTGAGACTGCGAACCAGATTCTTCAGCGTGACGGCGTTCTGTCTGCTGCCGCCGTTGCGCGAGGTGACCTTGCACGAATTCAGCACCGTCTCGAACAGGAAGCGCTCGCGCTCTTCCTCGTTGTTCAGATAGCGCGAGGTCTTGCCTTTTTTCACCAAATAGAGCGGGGGCTGGGCGATGTAGAGGTGGCCTTGGCGGACGATCTCCGGCATCTGACGGAAAAAGAACGTGAGCAACAGCGTGCGGATGTGCTCGCCGTCGACGTCGGCATCCGTCATGATGATGATCTTGTGGTAGCGGAGGTTCTCGACATTGAAGTCACCCTCGCCGTAGCCGGTGCCCAGGGCGGCGATGATAGCGCGGATCTCGGTATTGTCGAGGATGCGGTCGTCGCGGGCTTTCTCGACGTTGAGGATCTTGCCGCGCAACGGCAGGATCGCCTGGTACCGCCGGTCGCGGGCCTGCTTGGCCGACCCGCCCGCGCTGTCACCCTCGACAATGAACAGTTCGCACAGCTCGGCGTTCTTCTCCGAACAGTCGGCCAGCTTGCCCGGCAGCGAGAACGAGTCCAGCGCTCCCTTGCGCCGGACGAGGTCGCGGGCTTTGCGCGCCGCGGCCCGGGCGCGGGCCGCCTCGAGGGTCTTGTTGATAATCCGCTTGGCGACGGTGGGATTCTCTTCAAAATAGGTCTGCAGGCCCTCGTAGACGGCCGAGTTGACGAGGCCTTGGACCTCGCTGTTGCCCAACTTGGTCTTGGTCTGGCCCTCGAACTGCGGGGTGGGCACCCGCACCGAGATCACGCCGGTGAGGCCCTCGCGCGAGTCGTCGCCGCTGATGGTGGCGCCCGTCTTCTTGAACAGGTTGTTCTTGCGGGCGTAGTCGTTCAGACTCTTCGTCAGCGCCGCACGGAACCCCGACAGGTGCGTGCCGCCTTCGATGGTGTTGATATTATTGGCGAAACTGGACACCGTCTCTTTGTACGACGACGTGTACTGCAAGGCCGCTTCGCACTGGATACCGTCGCGTTCGACCTCGAGGTAGGCGGGCTTGCGATGCAGGGTTTCGCGGTTGCGATTGAGGTAGAGGACAAATTCCGAGATGCCCCCCTTGTACTGGAGCACAACCGGCTCGTCTTCGCCGCGCTCGTCGTGGAAGACGATCTTGAGGCCGGCGTTGAGGAACGCCAGCTCGCGAAGGCGGTTGAGCAGAGTCTCCGCGTTGAAAACCGATTCTTCGAAGATCTCAGGGTCGGGGTGAAATGTGGTTCGGGTTCCCGTGCCGCGGGCTCGCCCGCGCTTCTCCAGCGGGCCATCGGGCACGCCGCGCTTAAACGACATGAAATGCACGTAACCGTCGCGCTTGACCTCGACTTCGCAGAAATCTGACAGCGCGTTCACGCAGGAGACGCCGACCCCGTGCAGGCCGCCCGACACCTTGTAGGAACTGTTGTCGAACTTGCCGCCGGCGTGCAGCATGGTCATAACGACCTCGAGGGCGGTCTTTTTCCTGAACTTGGGATGCTTCTCGACCGGGATGCCGCGGCCATCGTCAATCACGGACACGCTGTTGTCGATATGTACGACGATTTCTATCTTCGTACAGTGTCCGGCGAGAGCCTCGTCGATGCTGTTATCGACCGTCTCGTAGACCAGGTGATGGAGGCCCCGAGTGGACGTATCGCCGATGTACATCGCGGGTCGTTTGCGGACCGCCTGGAGACCCTCGAGAACCTTGATGGATTTCGCGTCGTAATTCTTTTCAGACATTAAGGTTACCTCTGTTCGCGCCCCGCCCGGAAGCACGTCGTTCTGGGAACTTGTTTAGTATAGCAAAATGGGGGCATGGAAACAAGCCGAAAGCGCAAGATTTTGCGCTTCTCTACCTTCGGGACCACGCCATGTTGTGGCAGAAAGCGGGCGGGCCCGCACACCGTTCCCACACGCGCCTCAAGTTCCCCCTGAACGGCCCCGTTCCGCGCCCCCGGCTACGCCGGATCCTGCTCCGAATCCGGCGTCAGCATAATGAAGACATCCGACACCAGTTCCCGCTTTGCCATGCGGTTGGCCCGCCGCAGAATGCTCCATTTCTGGTAGGCGTAGCGGTTCATCCACACGGTGCTGTCGACTTCCACGATGAGCGTGCCATCGCGGATGGCGTGCGGACGGCCATGCTTGGCCAGGTTCTTGCCGGCGACCTGCTCCCACTGGTCCCATATGCGGGCCTGCTGGAGCTTCTTGCCAAGGCCGGTCGTCTTGACGAGTTTCGCCAGGATGTCGCCGACAGGCGTGGGATCATTCTTTCTCAAGTACGCCTCGTTCTATACGGAAAAGCGTCGCATCCGGTCCGACCAAATGCGACAGCCCCCCCAGGTTCGTGGTCGTCACCAGGCATTGTACCGCATCGTCGATGGCGCCGAACAACATCCGCGAGCGTTTGGCGTCCAGTTCCGACAGCGCCTCGTCGAGCATCAGTACCGGCCAGTCGCCGGTGCGCGCCCGCACCAGTGACACTTCGGCCAGCTTGACGGCCAAGGCGGCGGTCTTCTGCTGGCCCTGCGAGGCGAAGCTGCGGGCCGCCTCGCCAGCCACGTGCATGTGGATGTCGTCGCGGTGCGGACCACGCGTGGTCATGTGGCGGCGAAGGTCGGAAGCGCGGGCCTGGGCCAGCACTTCGGTCAGGGGGACATCGGGTGGGGTGTCAGGGGCGTAGCGCAGGTCCAGTGTTTCCCCGTCTGTGATGCGGCCGTAGACTTCGCCCGCGAGGCGCCCCAACTCGCCCAGAAAAGCATCTCGCTCGCGGATCAGCACCGCGCCCGCCTGCGCCAGTTGCGCGTCCCACACGTCCAGCAGGTCGGGGTCGGGCGAATAGCCCCGGAGCAACTCGTTGCGCTGCCGCAGCACTTGGCGGTACTGCTGCAGTCCGTTGAGATACACCGGGTTGATCTGCGACAGCTCCATGTCGAGGAACTTGCGGCGATGGGCGGCCGTGCCCTTCACGAGCACGATGTCGTCGGGCGAGAACAGAACCACCGCCAGCTTGCCCAGGATGTCACTCACGCGGGTCTGGAAAACGCCGTTCACCCGGAACCGCTTCGAACCGCGCCACCAATGGGCCTGAAGCCGGACCTCGCGGTCCGCGCCCACCGCGCGGGCGCCCAGGTGGAAACCTTCTTCGCCGTGTTTGACCAGTTCGCCCTCGGCCGTCGTGCGGTGGCTCTTGGACGTGGCCAGGAACAGTACGGCTTCGAGTACGGACGTCTTGCCCTGCGCGTTGTGGCCGCGGATGACGTTGAGGCCGGGCGCGGGCTCGAAAGACTGGTCTACCAGGGCGCGAAAGCCGCGGCAATCGAATTGATCCAAGCGCATGGTGCGGGGTCCGGGGTTGCGTGACAGCGGGACAGAACCATCGGTGCGGATGGAGGCCGTGACTCCCCCGCGCGGCCATTGTACCACTCACGGGGGGGCGCCGGAAACGCGCAGAGAAGCGCGGCTACTCGCGTGCGCAGTTGATCAGCTCATCCACCGACGGGAGCTTCTCGAAGAACAGGTTCATCATCGTGGGCAGATGGGCCTTCTCGATATGTGCTTCGGCCCAGGCGGCGGCGTCTAGATGAACGACCGCGCCCTCCTCGGCCGTGATGCCGCACTGGCAGCACACGTAGTCGGCGACGCCCAGCATCGCGGCAACGGGGCGGTATTCGGCCTGTTCGCAACGGGCCATATCGTGGTGTCCGCGGATGCCCTCGACAAAATGCGCGGGGAGTTTCCACTTCTGCGCCAAGCGGGCGCCGATTTCCCCGTGGTCAAAACCGATGATCTCACGCTCCGCCTTCTCCCAGCAAATCCCGCGCGTCCGGCTGGTTTCTTTCACCAGCGCCATTTCTTCCGGCAGAAACTCTTTGAGGAAGATCTTGCCGATATCGTGGAGTAGGCCGTGCACGGAGGCTTCGGCCGACGAGGAGACGGGCATATCGGCGCCGCCGATTTCGGCGAAGACCTGCATCGCAAGGCCGCAACTGACACTGTGGCGGAAGAACACATCGACGTCCCCCGCCATAATGTCGAACACGGTCGCGGTGAACACGAGATTCTCGACCACCTTGAGTCCGAGCAGCGCGACGGCGTGTTCGATGGTGGACACTTTTTGCTGTAAGCCGTAGAAGGCCGTGTTGACGAGGCGGAGGGTTTTCATCGCCAGAGGCGGGTCGGCCGCCAAGACCTTAGCCACGCTCAGCAGGGGGCAGTTGGGATCGTTGACCAGACGCATGATTTCGGCTACGGTGCCCGGTAGACTGGGCAGTGTGACGACTTCGTCGAGCAGTACGTCAATGTCGTAGCGAGGGTCCACGGCTAACCAGTGGCCTCCGCGGGCGGCTTCAGGCCAGAGGAACCAAACGCGCGCGCCTGCATGCACAGCACGTCCACAATCGCGCCCTCGGACAAATAGCGAATCCCAGCGTCGAGAGGAAAGGTCTCCACCTCACCAGCTACCTCGGAGGGAATGACGAGAACCGCGCCCTTAGGATTGTCGCGCGCGCCTACGAGGACGACGTTCCCTTGTCTGCCGTCCAGAAACGCCAGTGCGCCCACCCACGCCGCCCCCTTCCTCGTCCAAACGATTGACTGACTCAGAAGATGTACTCCGGCTCCAGAACCGCCCCGTAATTGATATTGCGATCCGAGAAGGGGAAGGTCACTATCTCGTACACACCGGTAGAAGTGCGCATCACGGCGCGCGCCGTTCCCAGCACGGGCGCTACACCCAACAAATAACCCAGCGGCTTGCCCTGCTTGAGTTTCTCGTCCCAAGTCACCGGGATCTCGGCCCAGCCCAACATCACGTTGGAGAGCCCGCGCCCCAGCTTGGTCAATGCCTTCTCCAGACCGGTCTGGCGGGGGATGTCCTCGGTTGGATCATAACTCTGTGCGAACACCGGCGATGCGGCAATAACCATCATACCGATCAACGTGACGGCAACCGCCACAACCCACGCCTGCTTATTGATTCCCACGGGGTGACCCTCCTGTCTAAGGGGATACACATACGGACTTTACACAACATCCCGAGTCTAACACGCCCTACGCCCGTTGTCAACATTTATCCTTGGTCCCGACTCGCCGGATAACTCCGCCGTGGCGCGCGGGGCAAGCTCAGCCTTGCACCTATCCCAAACATGACACTCACCGATTCGGTGTCGGCGTGGCTGAGCGTAACTCAGGCACCATCTGGTACTTCAGGCGCGCCACAATACGCCACCCGGCGTTCGGGGTTTGGCCGAGATCTCCGATCAGCTTCCGCGCTGCCGTCAACTTTACACCGCTCCCGAGCGTCACCAAAGGGCCGGGTTGCGAAGCCGGGCAAAAACGAATAGACTTGGCTGTGGTCCGTATTTCGGCGCAGTTCCATCTGCGTCCATTCAACATGAGGAACGCTGTAATGAAAAACGTGATGCCGTTGTTAGCCGCTTTTGCTTGCCTGGCCCTGCCCGCTCTGGGCGCATCCGATACGGGAGCGCCGGAGGCGGAATTCAAACTCGAAACCAAGATGGACCGGGTAAGCTACAGCGTGGGCAACCAAGTGGGCGACTCTCTCACGAAGGCTGGTTTCGAGGTGGACTTCGACACGTTCATGCGCGGCGTCCGCGACGTGATTGAGGGCAAAGAGCCCCTCATGTCCCCGAGCGAAGTACGTACCACCATGCAGGAATACACGCGCGAGCGCGCCGCCAAGCGGCGGGAAGAGCGGCGCAAACAGAGCGAGGAGAACATCGCGGCCCAAGAGGCGTTTCTCAAAGACAACGCCGGCCGCCCCGGTGTGGTCGTGTTGCCCAGCGGATTGCAGTACAAGGTGATCGAGGAAGGCACGGGCGCATCGCCCAAAGCGACGGACCGGGTCAAGGTCCACTACCGCGGCACACTGCTGGACGGCACCGAGTTCGACAGTTCGTACAAGCGCAGCAAGCCCTCGGAGTTCATGGCCAACGGGGTCATCCAAGGCTGGAGCGAAGCCCTGCAACTGATGCGGGAAGGCGCGAAATGGGAACTCTATATTCCGTCGGAATTGGCCTACGGCCCCCGCGGCAGCCAGGGGAAAATCGGCCCGAATGCGATGCTGGTGTTCGAGGTCGAACTGCTGGAGATCCTTCCCGGGGTCACGGTTGTTCCGCCGATCAACCCGAAGGGGGATACGGCCGGCGCTTCTTGATCCACAGCCAGGTACACCAAACAGCAAACGGGGAAGCCCTCGGATGAGGGCTTCCCCGCTGTCATCCATGGTGTCCAGTGCGCAGAGCGCACCGGGTCACGCTTACCCGTTGCAGCAACACCCGCCGCTACAGTACACGCTCTTGATGTCGTCCAGCGTCATTGGCTCATAGTCGCCGGCGTGGCCGGCCTGCCCGAAGGCGTTCATGCGCTCGACGTACACTTCGTAGGCCGCCTCACGCGCCGGGCCCAGCCAGTCGCGCGGGTCGAACTTCTCGGGAGTCTCCGCGAACACCTTGCGCGCCGCGCCCGTCATGGCCAGGCGGCTGTCCGTGTCGACGTTGATCTTGCGCACACCGTTGCGGATACCTTCCTGGATGTCGTCGAGGGCAACGCCCGCGGCGTCCGGCATCCGGCCGCCGTACTGGTTGATGATGTCGACGAGCTTCTTAGGCACCGAACTCGAACCGTGCATCACCATGTGGCAGTTCGGCATGCGCTTGTGGATCTCGCGGATGCGGTCCATCGCCAGCAGCGGGGGCAGCGTCTCGCCCGTCTTGGGATCTTTGCGCGAGCCCTTGTAGGCGCCGTGGCTGGTGCCGATGGCGACCGCGAGCGCGTCGAGCCCAGTCTCGGCCACGAAGCTCTCGGCTTCTTCGGGGTTGGTCAGGTGCTTCTCGACCTCGTCGGTGCTCAGGCCGGCGCCGTGGCCGTCCTCGATGCCGCCCAGCGCGCCCAGCTCACCCTCGACGCTGACCCCCAGCGGGTGGGCCATCTCGACGACCTTCTTCGTGATCGCCACATTGGCGGCGTAGTCGTTGATGGTCTTGCCGTCTTCGGCCAGCGAACCGTCGATCATGACCGACGTGAAACCCAGTTCGATCGCCTGCTGGCAGGTCTCGACGCTGTTGCCGTGGTCGAGATGCATCGTCAGCGGGATCTCGGGGAATTCTTCGGTGGCGGCGGCGATGAGGTTGCGCAGATAGATCATCTTGCTGTACTTCAGGGCCCCGCGGCTGGCCTGAATGATGACCGGACTCTTCGTGTCATGGGCAGCCTGCATGATGGCCTGGATCTGCTCCATGTTATTCACGTTGAACGCGCCCACACCATAGCCGCCCTTCGCGGCTTCATCGAGGATCTGACGCATAGGAACGAGTGGCATAGTGTGTACTCCTTGGGCTCCGGCCCGATGGTTCTGGCCCTAACTAAAGCAGGGGTTGGATACTGTCCGCATGTAAAACGGAGTAAAGTGTATCATTCTCACACCGTCCGCTGCAAAGAGGATCCGGTCTCGGCCATGGCGGCAGAATGAGCGTTGACTGTGTCGGATAAGTACACTAGAATCGCTGGGAAGCTGATCGAGGAGATCGCGGCGGAGGCTAGCGAGACAACAAGGCGGTGAAGCCTTGCCTGCACCGTCGGCTCTCGCAACCGTACTCGTATTTATACGTGGCCTATGCGCTTTCCACAACTGCCCGGTGGGGTAGTATGAGGCATCCAATGGCACGCGGCCCGGCAGGGGCGGCATCGACGATGGCGGCGTCGCTCCTCTGCCCGGCGCGAGCGCGAAGGCGTCGAGCGCTTTTTCATCACCGCCATCAACAACCCGGCGGAGGACGGATGGTTGCACGCGTTCGGTAGCCGCTTCGGCTGAGTCGCACGCGAACGAGACACAAAGGAATCCAGTAAAGGGAGGCCGAGACACGATGGTCCAGAAAGAGTGCATAACCCGGCGGCGGTTTCTCCAGAGGGGCGCAAGTGTCGCCGTTGCC
>JAACEL010000588.1 GCA_011682535.1 Nitrospiraceae bacterium
ATCCCGTTACCAGAGCCCGGAGGGGTGTCAGCAAGACAACGGGCGTAGGTCCCAGCGGGGACTTGCGCCCGTTTTTTCTTTGGTGGGATGGATGCCGGGCAGGATGCCCGGGCATTTCTGGGGTCTTGCCGGAAGGACATGTCTTTTTTGAGAGGAGATGGACAATGAGGAACGTTTTAGTAGTGGCTTTAACCATGCTGATGTTTGTTGGAGTGGCGCAAGCCGACCTGACGTACTCGGGTGCCGACCTGACGCTGGGAACCGACAACGCAACACCGATGACCATCACGGCCACAACCGGTGCCGGCGGCACCGGCAGCACGCTGTGGGAATTGGACATCAAGCGGCTGACGTACAACTTTACTGCCATGTTCACCGCCCTCAGGGTCGGCGGCGTCAACCATGCAGGTCTGGAGGGTTGGGGCTACGGCCTGTGGGGAGCCAGTTCGGCCGGCGGTTACAACGACGGTGCGTTCACCGAGTTGTCAAAGACTGCCAGCGCGTACTCGTTCAAGCTGGTAGGAACCAGCGGCACCTTCGACACGGAGACCACGTTCACCATCAATATGGCCACCGTCACGAATACGCACTGGACTGCTACGATGAAGATCACCAACAACGACGTCGTGGCCCGCGAACCTTACGGCTTGGCCAATTGGAGACTGGGCGTGGTGGCTAGCACGTACGGTGATGATGGCTACACCCTGGACGGAACTTCCGGCGGTGCAAACCGTAATATGGTGGGCGTTGGCGCCGATGGTCCTTGGCGTGTTAACGAGAACGTCGATCGCGGTGCCGGCAACCTCGACCCCAACGACACCCTGTGGGGCAAGGCCACCGTCCTCAACAACGCTGCCGCAACAGCGATGGGTCTGACAGTTGGTCTTGAGCTTTCGGCCGGCAGCGACAGCGGTGCTTACTACCCGTCCAACGCCATCGGTGACGCGAATGTGACGGGCACCTACGACAACGTGTTTATCAATGCTACCCCGCGCGAGTTCATGGGTTCGTCGCGGCCCGACAACAAGCCGCTGGATCCGGGTGCCTCGTACACCACCAACGCCTACCTCGACCTGAACATCCCCGTTCCCGAGCCGGCCACAATGGCTCTGCTGGGACTGGGTGTTGTCGGTCTGGTTCTGCGACGTCGCAGAAAGTAGAAGTGGCAAGATTGAAGACGGTCTGACCAACCGCAAGCCGGTCGATTCCGTACAATAAGGAAGCGCGGCCAACCTCTAGGGCCGCGCTTCCTTTGCTTTTGCGCCATGTCAAGATGAACGAGCCGCCGCTGCGACATGAGCGGCCCTCCCTCAGAGCCCCGCAGTAGGGATGGAATTTCAGGCAGCGGAACTTCTGCTTGACGCCAATGTCCGGGCAGGTCACACTGGGTCTGCGGTCATAGGGCCGTCACGGGCCACGCCGGGTGAGAACAAGAGGAGGTGCTCTTCATGTCACGCAGCCATCGCGACCTGTTCCGCCTGGAGTCCGACAACTCGATTGCCGGGGTCAACTACATCTCGTGCCTCATTGGCGGCTGGATCTTCTCGCTGATCATGGTGCTGGTCAGCCAGAAGCGGTCTGAGTATGCCCGCTTTCACGCCATCCAATGCCTGGCTTACCACATTGTGATCATGGCCATATCAATGTTAGCGAGTTTCGCAAGCATGCCGCTGATGTTGCGTTTCATGCGGGAGTGGATCCAGGAGATGAATTCCATGGCCAGCAGTGGGCCGCCGGACCCCATGGCCATGTGGGGGATGATGTTCGACATGTACGCCGCGATGTGGCCGCTCTGGGTCCTCAGCGGCGTGTTCATGCTGCTCAATCTGACCATCGCCATCGTGGGCATGGTTCAGGCCTTCCGGTGCAAGGACTTCGCTATCCCGGTGATCGGTCCGGTGGTCATGAAGTGGTTCTTCAAGGAGGCTCCGGTAACAGTCGCAGCCGTCGGCTAGGCCGTATTCCCTTGGGGGCTCCGCTTTGTCACGCAGTCACCGCGATCTGGTCCGCAGCAAATCCGACGGCCGTTTGGCTGCCGCCATCTTCTTCTTCTCCTTCATTCTCGGCGGTGGCCCACTTGCCCTGATCATGGTTCTGGTGACACGCAAACGGTCCGAGTACGTCCGATTCCACGCCGCACAGTGCCTGGCCACTCACATCATTCTCGGCATCCTTGCTGCGGTCGGCGTCATCATCGGCGTCATCATTGGCGTCGTGGCGCTGATCGTCTTCTCCGTACAGGCCGGATGGGATCACATGGCCATGGAATTCGGCCTCATCCCCTCGATGATATATATACCGATACAAATGTGCCTGGAGAATGGATTGACCATCGCACCGCTGGTTTTCGGCACTGTCTTGGCTGTTCCCTGGATTGTCGCGTACTTGCTCTACCTGGCGATTATCGTCGGAGCCATGGTCAAGGTCGCTCGTTGCGAAGATGTGTCCATTCCGATCGTCGGCCGCCTCATGATGAGGTGGTTCTTCAGGCAAGCGCCTGCTGCGCCCCTCTGTCCCGCCGACAGTTCCGCCTGAGCGTCCCTGTCCAGCCATTCGCAGTGCAACCCTCTCGTCGTCACCTGCTCCAGCCCGACAGGGCGACTGCCAAAGAGCGGAGTAGTCGGTGGGGCACGGCTGCCAAAATGGCAGGCTTGCTCCCCTCAAGAAGTCTCCGGCCGGGTGGGTGGACGCCTTTTTCCGGTCTGAGAATGGCGTTTTTGACCACTCGGTGCCCAATGGCACACCCTTTGCGATGATTGTCGGCATCCATGGGTCCGGCCTTTGCGCCTTGTCCTGGCCGGGCGGTCGTGGTACAAGAGCGAATTCCGACCCCGCGAGGCCCGATGTCCGGGGGCTGCGAGGCCGACAAGCAAAGCAAGGACAGGTTCTT
>JAACEL010000182.1 GCA_011682535.1 Nitrospiraceae bacterium
TCTCCCCCAAGCCGACCGCGCGCTCAGGCGCCACGGCCTCGTGCGCCCGCCGACGCACACCCTCCATCAATTCGCCGCGCAGATCCGCGCGGAAGCGCCACACGAGGTCCGCGATGCGGCGCAGTGGTACATAGACTATGCGGTGGCCCGGTACCGCGGCCCGGTCGACGAGCAATCGCTGCAAGACCTGCGAGACCGCGTCCCGCGGTAGCGCGTCGCTTGCTGGCTTTGCCCGCCTGATTCGTCTATCGTGGCCATGACTGACGTGTGGGAGAATCCCGCGGGCCTGCGATGGCTTACTGGGAAACGCAATACTGCTAAGGAGATAGACGACATGCGATTGATGACGACTGCCGCGATGCTGCTGATTGCACTGGGAGCGGCCGGCGCCGAACCGCTTCATGAGGCGGAGTTGCTGTTCCCACTCGAATCGTGGCACAACCACGGTTCGTGCATCGTGGAATGCCCGAACGGCGACCTGCTGACGTGCTGGTTCCACGGCTCGGGTGAGCGCAAGTCCGACGACGTGCTGATCGAGGGCGCGCGTAAGGTCAAGGGGGCCGACGGCTGGTCGGCGCGTTTCGTCATGGCGGACACGCCGGGGTTCCCCGACACGAATTGCTGCATGATCATCGATCCGCAGCAGCGGCTGTGGCTGTTGTGGCCGACGATCCAAGCGAATCTCTGGGAAAGCGCGCTGATGAAGTATAAGATCTCGGACAACTACATGATGGCCGAGGGCGCGCCGGAGTGGAACGTCATGAAGGTTCTGCATGCCAAACCCGGCGACGATTTCGAGGAGAAAGTGCAGCGCAAAGCGAATGAGTACCTGGCTTCGGTGGACATACCGGAGGCGTTCGCTCCGCAGGTCGAGCTATGGAAGAAGCACATCTTGACCCAGGCCGCCGACAAATTGACGCGGCGTCTGGGTTGGTTCACGCGGGCGCATCCGCTGTTCCTCGAAGACGGCCGGCTGCTGGTCGGTCTGTACTCCGACGGGTTCTCGTTCTCGCTCGTAGCCATCAGCGACGACCTGGGTGAAACGTGGTCGTTCAGCGACCCGATCGTAGGCGGCGGCAACATCCAACCGAGTTTCGCACGCAAGCGCGACGGCACGCTGGTCGCCTTCATGCGCGACAACGGCCCTGCGCCGAAACGCGTCATGGTGTCGGAGTCGTCGGACCGCGGCGAGACATGGAGCACCGTGTACGACCACCCCATCTTCAACAATCCAGGCTCGGGGCTTGAGTTGATGACGCTGTCCGACGGCGACTGGGTGGTCATCTACAACGACGAGCCGATGGGGCGGCACAGTCTCGCCGTGTCCCTGTCCGACGACGAAGGCGCCACCTGGAAATGGACGCGCCACCTGGAACTCGTCGAGCCCGGTCAAGGCAGCTTCCACTATCCTTCCATCATCGAAGGCAGCGACGGCAACCTGCATGCTTCCTACAGTTACTTCGTGCGCGACGGCGGCAACGGCAAGGAAGGCAAGTCGATCAAGTATGCCAAGTTCAACAAGGCGTGGATCAAGCAGGGCGACCCGGCGAAATAGCCGTGGCCAGACTTAACCAGCACCCGAACCGATGAGTTCGAGGAGGGGTTCAACGCGTTCTTCAAGGTCCACGCGAAGCGAGGCCAGCTTCACGTCGGTGAGACCGAAGTACTGTGCGGAGGGATGGCCGAGCAACGTGATGTCGTTTTCTTCGGTGATACCGTAACCGGAGACCGTGGCCATGCTCTCAGCCAGGCACAAGATGTGGACCTTGGATTCCCATGACTCGGCGGGCGCGAGCTTGGGGTCATGGTGACACATGACGAGTACACCGAACTCGGGGGGCAGATTCCACTGTTGCACCACATGGAGGCCCACAAGTGGAGAGTAGCTGGCGAGAATCTCGCCGACCACCTCCTGCGACTCTTTGAGGGCGATGATCATTGCGTTCTCGCTACGAGAGATCGCGTCCAGCAACACCACTTGGCCGATGCAGTGTATCAACCCGCCCACGAAGAGCGTATCGGGCCGCGGTTCGGCGACTTGCATGGCGATTTCGTTGGCACAATGCGCGGTGGCGACCGCGTGGCGCCAGAGGCGCCGCATGAGATCGGGAAAAATGGCCCCTTCGTCGGTATAAAAGGCCCCGCTGGAAAGCGCCTGCACTACATTCGCGACGGTACGCGTCCCCAGCCTGGCGCAGGCGCTCTTGAGATCGACAATCTCGTGCAATCCGCCGTACATGGCGCTGTTGGCCACGCGCAGAATCTTGGCGGCAACCACAGGGTCGTGGCTGATCAACTCGGCGAGATCCTCCATCGAGGCGTCCGGATCGTGCAGCATCGAAATGATATGGTGCGAGACTTCGGGAAGCACGGGCAGGTCATCGACCGACTTGGCGACGATGGCCAGCAGTTCGCCGCCGATCGAACCCGGTGTAGCAAGGGCACGCACATCCGGCGCACCCTCGAGCACGGCCGTGTGGATCTCGCCTCCCTCACGCCGGAGCACACACGCATTGAAACAGCCGGGGCAAGCGTAGAGGACAACGTCTTCCGCGGGTAGAAACGCATCGGGCAAGTCGGTTGCACAGTAGGGGCACTGGCTCATGGGCGCTCCTTGATTGGATGATCGATCACTGCGTCATACTCAGAATCTGCCGCAGGGGGCGCAACGAGAACGACGACGGTGTGTGACGAAGCACCTCATCGAAAACCGTCTCCCCGCGTACGACCTTGGCAATGGCATCTTCGCGCATGCTGACAAGCCCGGTCGTGTCCATACTGATCTGGCGAATGACATGTGCCGGACGCTTCGCCAGAATGGCTTCCTTAATCGCATCGTTGAGAATCAGGAGTTCATAGGCTCCCACCCGTCCAAAGAAACCGGTATAGTTGCAGTGCTTGCACCCGTGGCCCTTCTTGAACTCGTATTCGCGCACCGTGGCGATGTCCAGGCCCAGCCGGTGCAACTCGCGCGGCGTCGGCATGTAGGGCGCCACGCACTCCGTACATATGCGCCGCAGCAAGCGCTGAGCCAAAACCGAAATTACGGTAGAAGAGATCAGAAACGTCTCGATGTCCATGTCGATGAGGCGCAAGAGGCCACCGATGGTGTCTTCGGTGTGGAAGGTGGAGTAGACCTTGTGGCCGGTGAGGGCGGCCTGGATCGCCACCCCAGCGGACGTGTGATCGCGAATCTCCCCCAACACGATAATGTCGGGATCTTGCCGCACGATCTCGCGTAGCGTCAACTCGAAGGTACGCCCCGCCTTGTCGTGGATCGAGCACTGGATGATGCCGTCGATCATGTATTCCACGGGATCCTCAGCCGTCGTGATCTTCGTGGCGACGTCGTTGCAGTAATCGAGGGAGCTGTAGAGTGTCGTCGTCTTGCCCGATCCCGTCGGTCCGGTGATCAACACCACGCCCGCGGGTTGATCGAGTACGTCCGAACGGAACCGCTCGAGCATGCTGGGATTCATACCCAGCTCGTCCAGTCCAACGAGCCCCGCCTGCTTGCTGAGGATGCGCATCACAAGACACTCGCCGTGTACCGTGATGTAGACGGACAGACGCAGATCGTACTCGCGATGATCCTGCGTGAACTGAATGCGTCCGCCTTGATGCCGCTGGTGCTCGGCGATATTGCACTCGGCCATGATCTTGATGCGTGACGCTATCCGGGGCAAGAGGTGTATGGGCAAGTCGGTCTTGTAGACCAACACCCCGTCGATCCGGAATCGCACCCGGATCCGGTCCGACATCGGCTCGATGTGGAGATCGCTCGCCCGCGCTTCGATCGCACGGGTGATCAGGTGGTTCACCAACTGAATGACACTGTCTTCGCCCCCCTCAGCGTCCCGGGAACGCGCCCCCTGCTCCTCCACCCGAAAGTTCCGAAACTCTTCGATCGTCTGCTTGATGGAATCTGGGGGGCCCAGCGCAAGGGTGTAATTGCCGTGATAGAGTTCCTCGATCGCGTCCCGGCGTGAGGCGTTCTCTATCTCAGGAACGACCACCGTCGTAACGCCGTCCTCGTTCCGGCTAAACGGCACGAACACGAAACGCTCGAGGTAATCGGGCGAGACACCGCTCAGGATGCCCGGTTCGATCATGGCCAGCTCTGGTTCAATGAAATTCATGCCCGACTGGTGCGCGAGGTTGAACAGAAGGGTGTGCTCGTTGAGGATTCCAAGGCGAATAAGCGCCTCGCCCACTCGGATATCCTGCTCCTTATGAAGCTCAAGGGCGGAGACCAGATCCGTCTCGGTGATGATGCCCTGTTCGAGCAGCATATCTCCGATGCGCATGCTGCGGCCGTGCTTCGCGACCGTGTCGGAAATGGCCTGCTTGCCCACGTAGCCGAGGTCAATAAGCACTTCCCCAAGCTGCTTGGGCTGTTCCAGAAGGGCCTGAACGCGTAAAGCCCGGCCCAGTTGCGCCTCCGTGATGACTTCGTCCTCGACGAGGGCTTGGCCAATCAGGCTCTGTTTCTGCGGCTCGTTCGTCGATCTTGGCATCCGGTCACATCCCAACGTGCTCAGCACCTGGCACAAGTGCCACCAAAATTCAGTGTTTCAGCCCTTATGCCCCCGAGCAGGCTGGTCTCGATACATGATATGCGCCTGTTTCTCCTGTGTCAAACGTACGGCAAAGTTCTGTGGAAATCCCCACATGGCGCGCGGCAAGCTGATCCGACAAACTGCTAGGATGCTACGAGCGGAAGCGTCACCTCGAAATGGCTGCCCTCGCCCAATGTGCTCGTCACCGTCACGTCGCCACCATGCGCGCGGCAGATTGCGCGGGAGAGGCTCAGCCCTAGGCCGTTACCCCGCTCCGTACGGCTCGCATCGACGCGGTAGAAACGCGCAAACACCTTCTCGAAGTCGCCCGGCGGGATGCCGGCGCCGGTATCCTCGATCGATACGATCGCACGGCCGTTCTTGCTCCCACACACCACATCGACACGTCCGCCGGACTGGGTGTACTTCACGGCGTTGTCCACGAGGTGGGCGATGGCGCGCTTGAGCCGCAACGCGTCGCCCTCGATCACGACGGATGCCTCGCTGTCGAAAGACAGCGTCAACCCACTGTCCTCGGCGGCGGGCCGAAACAACTCGCAGGCGTCCTCGACCAGCGCGCCGAGATCGACCCGTTCGCGGTCCATGCTCTTGGCGCCTGCGGCGGTCTGCGAGATCTCGAGCATCGTGTTGATCAGATCGAGCAGGGCGTCGCATTCTTCGATAACGCTCCCGGCTGTCTGCTCGCCGCCGAGCACGACCTCCGCCTCCCCGCGGATGCGCGTGATCGGGGTGCGCAGGTCGTGGGCGATGTCGTCGGTAACCTCGCGCAACTCGCGAATGAGCACCTGAATCCGCTCGATCATGCCGTTGAAGGCCTTGGCAAGCTCGTCGACCTCGTCGTCGCGCTGACTGACCGGCACACGGCTCTCCCACGCACCGCTGGCGATGTCGCGCGCGGCCTGGGTCACGTTCTCGACACCGCTGAGCGCGCGCCGCGCCATCACATAACCGATCACGAGCGAAAGAACGAGAAAGGCCAGCGCAGACACGCTGTAGGCCGAGCGAAACAGTAGAAGCTGCCGCTCCATCCCGGCCGTCGCGCTGCCCATTTGCAGCACCAGTCCTGGGGCAAGGAGACCGTGAACAATACGGATGGGATAGGGCTGGTTCTCATGGTAAAAGTCGGAGGACACGGTTTCACCGTCGAGCGCCGCAGTCAACGCGGGCCCCCTGGCGGGCACGTCGCCCCAGGCGGACATGTCGCTCGATACCACGGTGTTGCCTTCCGCATCGAGAACACGATAGAACACCTCGTTCGTGCCTTCCGAGACCGCTTCTCGCCGCAAAACATCGCCGACAACCTCCACACTCTGGGTCTCAAGCAACGCGGCGAACTCGTCGATCTCGCTAGACCACCGCTCCGACATTTCCGCGTGGAGCATGCAGTGGAGAACAAGATAGGAGGCGCCCAGCACAATGGCAAGCAGCACGAAACACAGCGCGGCGTACATGGCTGTGAGCCGGAAGGCCAAGCTCTTGGTGAGTCTAGACATCGTCTTTGATTACGTAACCCGCGCCGCGCACGGTCTTGATCAGGGACTCGCCGGAGCCGCCGTCAACTTTGTCGCGCAACCGGCTGATGCGTGACTCGACGACATTGGTCAGCGGCTCGAAGTCGTAGCCCCAGACATGCTCCATGATCATGCTTTTGGACACGACCCGCCCCTTGTTGCGCACCAGATACTCCAACAGCGAGAACTCGCGGGGCTGCAAGTCGATAGAGCGATCCCCGCGCCGGACATCCCGCCGCAGCAGGTCGATCGTGAGGTTGCCGACGGTGAGCGTGGTGGGTTCGGCCACAGCGTTGGCCCGGCGAATGAGGGCCTGAACCCGCGCGATGAGTTCCGCCAGCGAGAAGGGCTTGGTCAGGTAGTCGTCCCCGCCCGCCTGAAGACCCTTCACGCGATCATCCACCGAGACCTTGGCACTCAGGATAAGCACCGGGGTCAGATTTCCGCCTTTGCGCAAATCCTGGATCAAGTCGAGGCCGTTGAGGCGCGGCAACATGATGTCGATCACGGCCGCGTCGTACGATTCGGTCGATGCGAGATGGAAACCGTCGAGGCCGTTGTCAGCCAACTCGACGGCATAACCTTCCTGACGAAGTCCGCCCGTGATAAACGCGGCAATCTTCTTGTCGTCTTCGACCACCAACACCCGCATGGTCCAATCGCTCCCTTTTGCCCGGCGTGCCGTAGCGGCCCCACCGTCTTCGCAGCAGCCATTCTACCACACGGCCCCGAGGCCCGAATGTTGCCAAACGGTAATATTCATGCAAGCTTCTGGAAAGGTGGGTTGGCATAGGGTGGCAACCTGGCAGTTGACTAAGAATTCCCGGAGATGCATCCGTCATGAGAGACCCCTACCACTTTGTCTACAAGCTTCGCGGCATCCTGATGGTTCCGCCGGCTGCATTTGCCATGCTGGTTTCATTCCACGAGACCCAGCTCGACGCAGTGCGGTGGCCCTTAGGCCTGGGCGTGTTCCTGCTGGGCGTGTTCGTCCGCGTCTGGGCGCAGATGCACCTGCACTACCGCCTCCGCACTCGCAAGCACCTCACCATGACCGGCCCCTACGCGATAGTGCGCAATCCCATCTACATCGCCAACACCCTAATCCTCCTCGCCCTGACGATTCTGTCCGGTCTGCTGTGGTTCGTACCCGTGATGCTCGTTTGGTGCATGACCGTATACCACTTCGTCGTCAGGCGCGAGGAGGCCCATCTGCTCAAGAAGTACGGCGCACCCTACGCCAACTATCTCGACACGGCGCCGCGATGGCTGCCGCGCATGGCGCAAAACGGATCGGAACGCGCCGACGTGGCCCATTTCCTCGCGCCCAGCATCGTGGCCGAGCTGCACTGCCTGCTTTGGCTGTTGCCGGTGATCGGCAAGGAGGCGATATTGGGCTAACGCGCCCCGGATAACGAGCAACGGCAATGGCCCCGGGTTAATGAACCAAGGCAGGAAACGAGAAGTTGACCATTTCGTTGTCGACTGGAGAAGCGGAAGACTGGATTAGCTACCTACACGGCACGTGTCCAATCTGCCGCTCTTAGGCGCCCATGTTGTAGCCCCTGCCCCGGGGAGGCGGCGGTGCCGGAACGCCACCCACTTGTCCGCGTCCGCTGAAGCGTCTTGCTATCCAATCGCCATTTCGTAATGGATCATATTCTGTTTGGGGTCACGGCCCCAAGGAACTCTCCTGATCTCTCGGAACCCGCAGGCGGTATACATGCGTTGTGCCGGAACGAAAAACGGATGATCGTTGGTTGAGACTCTTGCTTGCTTGATCTCCATTTCTCTGAACCGCCGAATGATCTCACGAATCTGGTTCTTCCCAAATCCTTGGCCTCGGAACTCCGGCAGGACGCAGTTGTGACCGATCACACCGTATGCCGGCCGTGGCCGAGGGTCAAAACTGAAAAAGCCCACGACGTCCGCCCCGCACCAGCTCAAGAACGTGCATGCCCCTATGGTTTCTGGATGATCGAACACGTCGCGGTCAGATTCGCTCCAGGCATCCTTCTCTGCTCCCCAGAGCTCGGGTTCGGCTTCCACGAGCTCCGCATAGCTCTGATTCAGCAACCACGCGATAACTCCCGGTTCTCGCTCAAATGGAGAGGTGTACCTCAGTTCCATTGTTCCCTCAAACGTCGCAATTCGCCAGCGCGGAGCGTCCGCGTGAGATTGCCTTCCCAGGCTCCACTCTTGCTTGCCTCAATACCACCCACGACATACTATTGAGCCCACCGGTCGGCGGCGCCAAGCGAGCCGCCCTCGTCCCTCCCCCGCAGTGTACCCACGGACACCGCACGCGTCCAATCCACTCCGAGCCGCCGCATAGGCCCGCCGTGGGGCTCCCCATACTCTGTCATCTCGAGCGAAGCGAGAGATCTCCTTCTGACCCCGCGCCCGCGCCCCTGTGCCCCTACCGCTCCACTGCTCGACCCCAAGGTCTCCACGCGTAGTACGCCGGGCACTGGCTTGAAGAGATCTAGCAGTGTTTAGCCGATGTGGGAAGCTTCCGACCGGATATCTGGACTCCGTCAGGCAAGCGGCCAACCGCCATGGCGGTTGACGGCTGTGTCGATGGCCTTCATCACGCTGATGGTCTCGCCCAATGCCGACACGATCTTCACATAGTGGTGGATGTCGTCGAAAGAGAGCAACCGGCCTTTCCTGTCCTTCAGCCATTTGTGGCACACCTGATAGCCACCGACATGGAACTCCCAGACCTCGACGGGAACGTTTCCGAAATACTGTGTGTCGTTGACGTAGACGCGCTGTTCGGCGTCCACGTAGCGGGGTTTCTCAACCTTGTTGCCGCCCGCCTCGGGAAACGTTACCGAGCCCTCGGGAACATCCTCGACAAGGTGCAGCTTCACCAAGCGTGCCCCAAGTTCGCAGAGCTTGCGGAACAGCGGACGTTTCGAGGTCAGCGGCACGCGCGGGAAATCCATCTTCAAGAACGCGGCATAGCGCTCGCGGTACGTGGGCGAATGAAACACCGTATAGATGTAGTGGAATACGTCCTCCGGCCCGAAGGTCTTCTTCAAGTCGCCC
>JAACEL010000589.1 GCA_011682535.1 Nitrospiraceae bacterium
TACGTGTTGTCGGCTACGGCGCTGTTCTGGTTCGGGTTGAACGGGCTGATCGCGCTGGTGCCGTTCTGGGTGGTGAGCTTCCTGGGCCGCGGCGAGGGCGATGTCACCAATCTCATGGGCTTGTTCCTGGTCGTCAACCTGTTGTTCTTTTTCGTCTTCAACGGGCTGGCGCCTAAGCTGGGCAAGCATGTGCTGATGCTGGCGACGCTGCTCGGCAGCGCCGTCGCCCTGGCGGCTATGTGCCTGGTCGGCCTGTTGCCGATCGGGAGCGACTATGTGCAGACCGCCTTTGTGGTGGCTCTCTTCGGCGCACCCGTTGCCGGATTCATGGTCTTGCCGTTCGCCATCCTGGGCGACGTCGTGGACTATGACGAACGTCTCACCGGCCGGCGGCGGGAGGCGATCTTCTTCGGGGTGCAGGGCGTCTTCCAGAAGATCATGATCGGGGTGTCGGTATTCACGTTCACCATCGTTCCGTTCCTGGGAGACGACGGATCGTATCGGCTACGCGAGGATGGCTGGGTGACGATCTCGGGGCGGTACACGCCCAATGGCGGCGCCGCGCTGGCAAAGGACAACAAGGCAAAGCAGGGAACGCCGTGGGTGTGGATATTGGGTGAAAAGACGCCGGCGGCTGGTGCGGAAACGGAGGAGACCAAGATGTCGGCGCGGGCGATCCGCGTGGACGTGGCGCCGAATCATGTCAATGCGCCATGGATGTTGCGGGGCCCGGACGGGTTTGTGCGCGAGGGTGTCGGGGACGAAACGCTGAGGGATCTAGCGCCGGGCAAGTACTCGCCGACCTGGGGTGAGGTGGCCGATTGGAACCGGCCGGACCCGCCCCGAATCCCGACGGCGTTCGGCCTCAAGCTGATGGCGTTGTTGTCAGGGCTGTTCTGCCTGGCGGCGTTTGTCGTGTTCCTCGGATACCCCATCCGCGACCATGGCGGGAAGATCACGGTAAAGGGGGAAGAGACCTAGTGTCGCGTCATGCTTGAGATGTCGTATAGATGCCGTCAGTGAGGACGAGCCTGATAAGGAGCAAGGCCGCCGGCATAGCGGCACTATGGCAAGGTTTCCTTTTTTCACTCTTCCCGCGCGGCGCGTTCGTCGTCCAGCGCCTCCCGCACCCGTCGCAGCAGGTCGTCGCGCTGGTAGGGCTTCTGGATGAGCGCCAAGCCCTCGTCGAGGACGAAGTTGGTGTGAATGGCGTTCATGCTGTAGCCGCTGGAGAACAGCACGCGAATATCCGGACGCGCTATGCGGATGCGCTCGAAGACGGCGTACCCCCCGAGTCTGGGCATGATCGCGTCGAGCAGTGCGAGATCGATCTCGTCGGCGTGTTCCTCGAACACGCGCAGCGCCTCCTCGCCGCCGGCCCCGGTCAGCACCGTGTACCCCGCACGCTTTAGGAAAGCGTGGGTCAGTTCTCGGACCATCTCGTCGTCCTCGGCCAACAGGATGGTCTCGGTCCCGCCCGGCACGGGGCCTTCGATCTTGTCACCCACGGTTGCGGCGGAGCGCTCGGACAGGGGCAGGTAGATTTTGAACGTTGTGCCTTTGCCGACCTCGCTGTAGACATGGACCATCCCCTGATGTTGTTTGACGAGGCCGTAGACCGTCGAGAGCCCCAGGCCCGTGCCTTCGCCCACATCCTTGGTGGTGAAGAAGGGCTCGAAAACTTTGTCGCGCGTCCCGTCGTCCATGCCGCAGCCCGTGTCAGTCACGCTCACGAGCACATATCGCCCCGGCTTGGCCCAGGTATGCGTCTCACAGAATGCCTCGTCGATCCGCACGTTCTCAGTCTCGATGGTAATCGTGCCGCCGGTGGGCATGGCGTCGCGGGCGTTGACGCACAGGTTCATCAGGATTTGCTCGATTTGCCCCGGATCGGCGCGCACGATCCCGAGGTTGTGAGCGGCAAGGATGTCGAGCGTGATGTGCTCGCCGATCACGCGCCGGATCATCTTCATCAGGTCGGCGACAACATCGTTCAGGTTCACGTCATCCATCTCGAGCACCTGTCGGCGGCTAAACGCCAGCAATTGGCGGACCAGCGTCTTGGCACGATGGCCCGCTTTCAGCATCTCATCGAGGGATACGCGGACGGGACTGTCTGGCCCGGCCGCGTCCAGCGCCATGTCACCGTAGCCCAGAATTGCCTGCAAGAGGTTGTTGAAATCGTGGGCCACGCCGCCAGCCAGTTGCCCCACCGCCTCCATCTTCTGCGACTGGCGCAGTTGCGCCTGCAGCTCTTCGCGCTCCTCCTCGGCCTGCTTGCGCTTGGTGATATCGTAGGTAAATAGCGAGTAACCGACCATCTCGCCATCGGGATTGAAGATGCCTGCCACGGTCGAATCCAGTTCCCGCACGCCGTCATCGGTCTCTTGCGTAACCGAGTAGCGGTATTCTCCATCGCGACGGACGATCTCGACTGCGCGCTCGAGACGCTCAGGCGAAACATTTTCTTTCATGTGGATTTCCATGACGGTCTTGCCGACAACTTCCGCCGCTGTGTAGCCGAACAGTTTCGCGGCTACTGGATTGTAGTAGGTGATGCGGTAGTCCAGATCGGTCGTGGCGATGGCAACATCCCGCGCGCTCCACAGGATGTTGTCGAGCATCATTGTCTTCTCGCGCAGCGCATCCTCGGCCCGGTCGCGTTCATGCACGCGTTCCCGGACATGACGGAGGCCGAAGGCCATCCCCGCAAGGCCCAACAGCCAGATCAGGCCCAGGCCGATGGCGTGTTGGATGATGGCGGTGTGCGCGGCCGCGAAGAACGGCGCCGCCGGAACCGATACGCCGAAGCCGCCCCGTACGTCGCCCTCTTTGTACCCCTGGTGTGCGTGGCATTTTAGGCAGGACTGTTT